>CAMFPJ010000032.1 GCA_945971755.1 uncultured Clostridia bacterium | reverse complement strand
TACCTTTTTTACCCTGTTATTGCAAGCGAAATAATATTTTTTGTAAATATTTCATTTTGATTTTATTTATGATACGGTGCCCAAAATCATAGATTTTGACCGTTACGAGAATATTGTTTTAACAAGAATATGTAGGCACAAAAAAAGACAGCCGCACGTGAGCGGCTGCCTGAGATGGTAACGCGATGTCAAACTTCTGTGCCCCTAAAAGGGGCGAGCCGGTGGGCGGCCCTTATAGGGCCTGTGCAAACCACCGGTTTACGAGTGGTTATGATTTTCACTTTCCCCAAATCTTATGAAAATACAATTATAACCATGTTAAACTATTTATCTGTTGCCATACATTTGCTCATAGTAGTTTTGATATTCACCGCTGATAATAGTTTCCCACCACTCACGGTTTTCAAGATACCAATCAATAGTTTTTTTGATACCGTCCTTAAACATTGTTTCAGGAAGCCAACCTAACTCGTTATGGATTTTTGTCGGGTCTATTGCATAACGCATATCATGCCCTTTACGGTCGGTAACATAAGTTATAAGACTTTCCGGCTTATCAAGAGCTTTACAAATAATTTTAACAATATCAATATTTCTCATTTCATTGTGTCCGCCAATATTGTAAACCTCTCCAACTCTGCCCTTATGAATAATAAGGTCAATGGCTTTACAGTGGTCCTCAACATAGAGCCAGTCACGTACATTGAGCCCTTCACCGTAAACAGGGAGCGGTTTATCGTTAAGAGCATTTGCTATCATAAGAGGAATAAGCTTTTCCGGGAAATGATACGGACCGTAGTTGTTTGAGCAACGGGAAATTGTAACAGGCAATCCGTAAGTACGATGGTATGCCAGTACCAAAAGGTCTGCCGCTGCTTTTGATGAACTGTAGGGACTGCTTGTGTGAATAGGTGTTTCTTCAGTAAAGAATAAATCAGGTCTGTCAAGCGGTAAATCACCGTAAACCTCATCAGTTGAAACCTGATGATAACGGGTAATTCCATATTTACGACAAGCGTCCATAAGAACGGCTGTACCCATAATATTTGTTTCAAGAAAAATTCCCGGATTTTCAATGGAACGGTCAACGTGACTTTCTGCCGCAAAGTTTACAACAATATCGGGCTTTTCCTCCTCAAATAGCTTAAAAATGCCCTCTCTGTCGCAAATATCAAGTTTTGCAAAACGGAAATTAGGATTATCCATAACAGGCTTAAGTGTTGAAAGATTACCTGCATAAGTAAGTTTATCAACACAAATAATTCTGTACTCAGGATATTTTTTTAACATGTGAAAAATAAAGTTTGAGCCGATAAATCCGGCACCGCCTGTAACTATAATATTCATATATACACCTCTCAAATTAGTAACGTAGTTTATTAAGTGCAACTCTTCTTAAATGCTCACCGTAAGGTGACTTGCCGTAAAGTTCTGCAGAATTCAAAAGCTCCTCTTTTGTAATCCAACCTTTATGGTATGCAATCTCCTCAACGGCAGAAACCGTAACGCCTTGATGACTTTGCATTGTCCTTACAAACGATGCCGCCTCCATAAGGCTGTCCATTGTACCTGTATCAAGCCAAGTAAAGCCTCGTCCGAGAATTTGTACCTGAAGGCTGTCTGCTTCAAGATAAAGTTTATTAAGGTCTGTAATTTCCAATTCACCGCGAGCAGACGGCTTAACTTTTTTAGCCATCTCAACTACACGATTATCATAGAAATAAAGTCCCGTTACGCAGTAGTTCGATTTTGGATTTTCAGGTTTTTCTTCAAGCGAAAGCACTTTAAGATTATTGTCAAACTCAACAATTCCAAAGCGTTCGGGATCATGAACATAATAACCGAAAATTGTTGCATTGCCGTTTTCTGCATTTGCAACCGCATCTGCCAAATGCTTTGAGAAGTAACCGCCGTAGAAAATATTATCTCCAAGCACCATAGCGCAAGAGTCGTTGCCGATAAAGTCCTCACCGATTAAAAAGGCTTGTGCCAATCCATCGGGACTTGGTTGAACCTTGTAAGAAAGATTTACACCGAATTGATGTCCGTCACCAAGCAGTTGTTCAAAGCGAGGGGTATCATCAGGTGTTGAGATAATAAGAATATCTCTAATACCCGCAAGCATAAGCGTTGACAAGGGATAGTAAATCATTGGCTTGTCATAAACCGGGAGAAGTTGTTTTGAAGTAACTCGTGTCAAGGGATAAAGTCTTGTGCCTGAGCCACCAGCAAGAATAATACCTTTCATTGTTTACACCTCGTTATTAAAAATCTGCTAAAAAGTCCGCTCTTTCTTCCGGAGTCATATTATCAACATCCACAAGAATTCGCTTTATTTTAGTAGTTTCGGTTTCGTGCGGGTTTATGCCGTTTGTGCGCTCCATTGTGCGAAGATGCCAAGCAATTTTGAACGTGTCGGAGTTATATTGGAGTTCCTCATCATTCTTAGGCAAATATTTGGGATTTTTATCTGAAAAAAGATACACACAATATGCATTACAAACAACATATGTTGAATTAAATGCAATTTGATTACCGTGGTCAAGCCACAAGCACTTATTACACAGGTCACGAACTTGTTGAACTGAGTGAGATACGAGGATTCCCGTAACCCCCCGATCCAAAATGCCCTTAATCTTATAGGCACTTTTATCTTTGAAACCTTCGTCACCTACTGACAAAACCTCATCAAGAATAATAACATCGGGCTCAACAAGACACGCAATCGAGAATGCCAAACGGCTTTTCATACCGCTTGAAAGCTGCTTGAAAGCATAACTCTCAAAATCCTTAAGTTCTGCAAAATCAATGATTTCATCGTATTTTTCATCAATAAATTTTCTTGTATATCCCAACAACGCGCCTCTAAGATACGTGTTTTCACGAACTGTTAAATCAGGATCAAATCCCGAAGCGAGTTCCAAAAGGGCGGCAATGTTGCCGTTAACTTTAACTTCCCCCTTTGTGGGTACCATGATACCTGTAATCGCTTTTAATAGTGTTGATTTGCCTGCACCGTTTGCACCGACAATGCCGAGCATATCACCTTTTTCAAGGGTAAAGGTTATGTCTTTATCTGCCCAGAATTCAGTTACATGATAATTACCTTTAAGCTTACTGATAACATAGTCCTTAAGTCCGATTGACTTTAGATCGCCTGTTTTATAACGGATTGAAACATTTTTACATTCTATAACTGCCATAAATTCACCCCGCTACACATAATAAAGGAATTCGTGATCACATTTTTTGTAAACCACACAACCTATTGCTAAAAACAGAAATGCGTATCCGAAACAAAGCACATGATGATTGATTGACGGAATTGCACCGTCAATTACAACAACACGAAAGTAGTTTATGTAATCGTAAACCGGGTTTAATAAAAACAGCCATCTGAATTTTTCAGGTATAATCGTTATAGGATAGAATATTGCCGAAACGTAGTTTAAGAGCGTTAAAAATACGCCGTAAAGATATTCAACATCCTTAAAGAAAACATAAAGTGCCGACAAAATCATTCCTACGCCAAAGTTAAATACGAGAAGCGTACACACAGGGAATATAAGCGTTAACATGTGGAGACCGAATTGTATTTTATCTATGGCACAGAACACAAAGAACAAAATAAGTGTAAGCGAAAAATTTATAAACGCTTGGATTGTTTTTGACACCATAAACAAATATTTCGGTACATTTATTTTTGTAAATATTGCAGAATTCGCTATTAAAGCGCGCATACATCCTTGTGTACACTCAGTATAAAAAGACATAACAAGAGTGCCGCTGAAAATGTATATGATAAAATGCTCCTGATCTCTCTTAAAGACCGCAGTAAAAACAAGCGCTAACACAAGTACATTTAAAAGCGGCGCTAAAAGACTCCACAAAACACCGAGAATTGTGCCTTTATATTTCTTTTTGAAATCACGCTTAACCAATTCCTCAAACAAGAACTGATATTTTTTGACTTTTCTTACCAATGCAATACCTTCTTTACTGCTTTTCGTCTAAAAGTGCTTCAACAGCATCAACGCCTAATGAGATAATACCGAAAGTGTCTGTCATACTCTTTCTTTCTGCAAACGAATCGTCCACAAACAATGCTTTTGGAGATGGATTGACATGGTCAATTTTTCTTTCACTTCTCGGTAAACAAATAATCTTGTCAAACAACTCAGGAGCAATTCTACGAGCCTTCAAATCTTCTATAATGTCAGTTTCGTGACGAGTAAGAAGTGTCACGGGAATTTTATTCTCAACACACTGATAAATAAAACTGAGTACTGTACGGTTAACTTTATCGTGAACAATAACAGTATCGTCAAAGTCCATATAAACCTCGTCATATTCAATATCAAGCTTGAAAACATTATGAAGTGCACGGTCAACACAAACACCTTTAATTGCCTCGGGCATTTCAATGTCGTAATCAAGCGCATCAAACACAGTCATAAGTGGCAAATTTACACCTGCTGCACGCTCTACACACATTGTTCCTGCAACTCTTGTTGCACATTCAAGCAAACGATATTCACCGTTAAGATTTCGTTTAAGCTGGAAAAACCAGACACCGCGATAATCCATTTTTCTATTGATTTCTTCTGCAATCTCACGAACTCTTGCATCAGGCTCCATAAGTGATGAATTAACACTGATACCATTCTTAATTCTATGGCGATTGCGACAAGATGCATAACGCAGCACCCCGTGTCTGTCAGTAAAACAGTCAATGGTATATTCCTCACCGGGAAGATATTCACAAACAACTTGTTCATCTGTACGGATTGAGAGCTCGTATTTTAGCTGTTCTTCATTTTCAAGAATCATAAAGCCCTGTGCACCCTGCGATTCTGTTGGCTTGATAATTACAGGGTATTGCTTGATTTCATCAGGCGACCGGTATGTAAGCGGCAAGAAATCGCTACCCGCAAGTTTAGCGTATGTTTTTGATTTGCTTCTGCAAATCTCAACAGTTTCATCAGGACAAGTAAGCACTTTAGCGTGAAGCTTTTCACGATTTTTAATAAGAGCGACAATTACGCTGTCAAATGCAGGAAAAATGAAATCAATGTTGTTTTCATCAAGTTTTTCATTTAATTTATCCACAAAATCAGGGTCGGTGATAAACGGAATATCACCGATATAGTTCTTATAAACAAATTTTCCGTGATCATCAACGCTTGAACCGCCAAACAGAGTGATAAAGCGAATGTCTTTAAGCGAACGGTGAAGTTCAAGTCCGATTTCAGAGCCACAAGGGAATACTAAAATATTTATATTATCCATAAAATCACCTTACATACCAATTCGTCTCTTGATTTCTTCAACAATTCGTTTTGAATTGTCCGGACCATTTACCTCTTTTGTGAAGAAATACTTAAGCTTTTCTTCGCGCAAATCTGCATCTTTTTCAGGATTCTTAATATACTCGCTTAACTTTTCGAGTGTATCTTCCCAATTCACAGTCATAGGACCGGGAATAACATTTGGAAAATCAAGATTAAATCCGGCCTCATTTTCAACAAACCAATCATAATCCTGACCGTGGAAAATAACAGGTCTGTCAAGCAATGCAAAATCAAGCGCAATACTTGAATAGTCAGAAATTACAACTGAATAAGTGCCAATGCTATTGTAAACATCTTTTTCTTCATCTCTGTAAATTCTGTCATATTTTTTAAGCACCTTTGAAATGTTGTTACTGTAATTACGCCATGTGTGAGGATGCATACGAAGACAGAATTCACCATTAACTTCTTCCATAAGCTTTTGGATTTGTGGCGCACTGTCTAAAAATTCCTGCACCATTGCTTTTTCACGATTATAGTTAAATCTGTATGTTGGCGCATACATAATTTTTATTGGGTTTGTCTGTCTTACTGCACTATAAACAGGTAAATCTCTCGGATGACCTGCCATAAAGCAATTTTCGTGTGGAATGTGCCATACATCAGCAATCATATCAAGTCTTTCCTGACCGGGACAAACAAACAAGAAATATTTTTCAAAAAGTTCTCTAAACGGTGCGAAGAAGAAATATTTTATTTTCTTCTTCACTCTTGTAAAAAAGCCGTCATTCTCATTAACGAGAATGTCATTACTATACTGCACACCGCGTTCAGTTGTATTTCTTATGCCGTTAGCATCGCCCATTGACTTAAATCCGACACCGTGCCACAACTGGACAATTTTCGTCTTATCGTTAAAGCCCTTCAGTCCTTTGTAATCAGACATTGCAAAATGGTCTGTAACTGCCACTTCTGCATGAGAAAGCAACCAAACAGATTCCTGCGTACCTTCCATACAAACAGGTTTTCCTTCTGATTTTAACTGATTATAGATTCCCTCATCATTAGTTAACCAGCGAACATCTATTTCAGGAAAATTTTCGGTAACATATTCGTAGAAATATTTGGAATTATCCAAATAACCGCGGTTTCTAAAACTTGTTACTACCCATAAATTCTTTATTTTGGTAGTAGATGTATATTTCCAATAGTTGAGTCCTCTTCCAATTGCTTTGAATATTAAACCTATATTTTTGAAAACTTTTTTGCACTTAACTTTGAATTTGTCAAAAACTTTAAGGAACGCTGCATACACCCTAAGCCCTTGACGATAAACCTTGTGTCTGACAATCAACTGATAGCCGTCCCAGCCACAAGTTCTTGTCAACGCTCTTGAGTCATTATAGAATGACAAATAAGCATTAAGCGAGATTTTAGCCGCTTCCGGATATTGATTAACAAGCGCCATCATCGCTTCTTCATCATCGATTTTTAATGCAGTTCTCAAATAATTACAAACTTCAACTTTTATTCTGTTTTCTAAAGCTATCTTGGGATATTCTTTTTGATTCTTACTATACCAATCAAGCATACCAACTATCCAGCGAATAATATCCAAACGTGTTTTAAGGAAGTGTTCATCCATACTTTGACTCATATAAACACCGACATCGCTTCTGCGGTAAACAGCAGTTACATCTTGCAAGAAGCCTGCCTTGCCCTCGCCTAACTGCATAAGGAAAATCGGGTGGTCGCCGATTATGCCCTTATAATACCAATCTGGAATTTCAATATCATAATTCCAACGATAGAAAACCGTTGCCGTTTGTGCAGGGAACACCCATACACAGTCACTTGCTACTAAAGGTTCGGTCTTTACTTTATATGTTGGTTCACAGTCAGGAAAAATCAGTCTGCCTTTTTTATCTGCCTTAAACCAACTGCGAAGAAACCAATCTTCAGGAGCATCAATTTCAACTCGTGAATAGCATATTCTCCAATCTGGATTTGCTTGCATTAAGTCGTACTGTTTCTGAAGTTTGTATTCGTCAGTCCAATAATCATCGCCTTCGCAGAATGCAATATACGGACTGTTTGCATGCTTACACAAATCAATAAGATTGGCCTGCGCACCCATATTTTCTTCACGAATAAACGGAACGATTATATCAGGATATTTTTCTGCGTATTCACGAACAATATCCGCAGTACGGTCAGGACCTTTGTCTTCGCCTACAAAAATCTTGAACTTAAAGTTAGTTTTCTGCATAAGAAAACTATCTAATGCACAAGCAATATATTCCTCGTGTTTATATGTTATGCAACAAATTGTAACAGCACAATCGTCAGTGTTTTCTTCAAAACGCTTTGCTGTTTCAGGACCCATCTGAAGATTTTCAAGACTTCCGTCAGTACAGATTTCCCCGGTTCCTTCTTGAAACAATTTTGCATACTTAAAATCATTTTTAGTTTGCATTTCCATCAAACAACCTTCTTTAATCCCAATCTTTCATAATAACCACAGTGTTTTGAACACCGTTTTCCACAGTATATTTACCACACCAGCCCAAATCATACAATTTATCACTGTCAAGAACTGCATAGCTTATATTTGTCTGTTGTGCTTTTGCCAATTCATCTGGCTCTTCAAACACAACCTTTTGCCCTGCGGCCTTTGCAACTGCTCTTGCAAAATCTGCAATTGTAACTCTTGCATCTTTATTTGCAATGTTATATGCCTCACAACTTTTTCCACAAAGTAAAACTGAAAGCATTGCTGATGCACAATCTGCCACATAACAGTATGAACGCATTTGAAGACCTGCACTTTTCATTACAATATCTTCACCCGCTACTGCATTATTCACAAATTGTGCGTTTGCCCGATTATCACTTTTTGTAGCACTCGGACCGTAAGTATGACAAGGTCTTGCAATTACCGTATCCAATCCGAATTGCTTTGTATATGAAACACAAAGAGTTTCAGCCGCACGCTTTGATGCGGGATAACAAGAACGTGGTTGTGTTGGGTCAACATAACCGCTTAAATCTTCTTTGAATGCAGTCAGTTTCGGATCGCACTGACCGTAAACCTCACCCGAAGATACAAATAAAAATCTTATAGTGTTATGATTTTTTGCGTAATCAAGCAAATAATTGGTTCCGACCACATTGCTAAGGATTGTTCCCACCGGGTCGCTGTTAAATACTGCAGGATATGCGTTGCTTGCCGCATGAATTATATAATCGACATCAAAGTCGAAATCCGGCTTTTCATTGACATCATGACTTACAAAATGAAGTTTATCGGTAGCAACATCCGAAAATCTTTCTTCAAGACGCTTGGCACTTCTGCCTAAAGCATAAATGGTAATATCAGCATTTTCTTTTTTATTATACTCAAGAAGCATATCAACAATAAACGAACCAATCAATCCGCCGGCACCTGTTATCATTACAGAGCAGCCCTTAAGCTTTTCAATGCATAATGTTGAATCTATTGCATTCTGTAAATCACGTTTATAAGTCTGACTTTTATATAGATACAATGTCTTCCCCACCTTATTATTTAAGCCAAGACGCACGTTTAACTGAAAGTAATGCTTTGAAAATATCAATATCTTCAGGAGTTGTAAGTTTAATATTTTTCTCCGAGCCCGCTGAAAAATAAACAGTTTCACCCAGTTCAATCATAAGTGTAACCGATGCAACTGAATTCGTAATGCCCGCTTCAAGTGCGCGTCTGTGGAGGTCACAAATCTTACCGACCTTAAAACCTTGAGGCGTTTGTGTTCTCTTAAGATTATCACGCGGAAAGCTCTCATTTGATGATTCGCCATCATTTGTTACAACCATGGCTTCAGCACAAGGGATTACGGCGATTGCGCAACCGTGACGCTTTGTCTGAACAATACAGTCAGAAATAATGCTTTCTGAAACCATCGGTCTGATAGCATCATGAATAAGAACCACATCATCAGGTCCAAAATGTTTCTCAATTTCATAAACACCGTTACGAATTGAGCTCTGACCGTTTTCGCCGCCGGGAATAATATATTTAAGTTTAGTAATGTTAAACTGGTTTGCATACGCTTGAAGTACTTGTTCCCAACCTTCGACACAAACTACGGCAATAGCATCAATGTCAGGATGACGCTGAAATGCCTCCAGTGTGTAAACAATTACGGGTTTTTCATCCACACTTAAAAACTGTTTCGGAATATTTTGTCCCATTCTTGCACCGACACCGCCGGCAATAATAAGCGCTATATTACTCATAATTAAATCTCCTTACGCTAAATCTTTAATAATTTTACAAATTTTATCTACGTTTTCTATGCCAATACCCTCAAACAACGGAAGGCACAAAATCCGCTCAGATATTTTTTCCGCAATCGGTGTAGCTTGAAGATGCACCCCAGCCGGATCTCCGACCGTACTTGTAAGCGGATAGAAATATTTTCTTGCACCTATGTCATTATCCGACAAAGCACAAACAACATCATCGCGCGTTTTACCGAATTCCTCGGGATGAACAACAATAGGGAAGTACGCATAGTTGCTCTCAACATTATCTTGAACTACAGAGAGTTGAATTCCTTTAATGCCTTCAAGATTTTCACGGTAACGGCGTACCGCGTCACCTCTCGATTTAATAGCATCATCAATGTGACGGAGATTGCAAAGTCCCATAGCTGCACAGAATTCATTCATTTTTGAATTTCCGCCTGCGTGCTCTAAAACTTCACCATTTATTCCGAAATTTTTGCACAGATTTATCTTTTGATAATTCTCTTCATCTTTGAAAACTGCCGCACCGCCCTCAACGGAATGAAAAACCTTTGTTGCATGGAAACTAAACATTGATGCGTCGCCTAATTCCGCAACGCCCTTGCCGTTTACACGAACGCCAAACGCATGAGCGGCATCATAAATAACTTTAAGTCCGTATTTTTCTGCAATTGCGGTAATCTTATCATCATCGCAAACATTACCGTAAACATGAACCGGCATAATAGCACAGGTTTTGTCGGTAATAAGTGCTTCAATTTTATCTGCGTCGATTGTGAAATCGTCAGGTTTTATATCACAGAAAACAGGTTTTAAGCCTTTTCGGATAATTGCATTTGTCGTTGAAACAAATGTAAATGGGGTTGTAATAACCTCACCCTCAAGGTCGAAAACCTCTAAAATACACTCAAGCGCCTGATGTCCGTTCACACAAAGAGCCACATTTGAAACTGTAAGATACTCACAAAGTTTTTTTTCGAGTTCCGTGTGCTTCACACCTGAGTTCGTCAGCCAACGGGTATTCCACAAATCACGAATCTCGTCAAAATACTCCTCAATCGGCGGCATCGATGAACGTGTTACTAAAATTTTATCGCCCATTTTATCGTCTTCTTTCACTTATCTTAAAAGATATTTTTTTACAATATTAAATATAGCGTTTGCCCGTGTTCCTAAAACGGTAAACATTATAACAAGACACGAAAATAATAAACGGTTTTTAACATCTAATTTATTTATATATTCCATAGCCTTTTTTCGGACATTTTTGTCAACTTTTTTTCTGTACTCGGTAAACCAAAGATGTGACATGTGATAAGAGATTTCTTTTTCGTACTTACCGTTTGTATATTCATTAAAAAGTGTTAACCATTTTGTTTCGTTTTCAATGTGACTAAAATCCGTAACCACAGAATGAGTTTCTGTCCAGGAGCCTTCACCGGCAAAACGATAAACCCCCATAATTTTATCAATATAATAACAGTCTCCCTTAACTGCCGCTAACACTTGTGACGGATAATCATAAACATCTGCAACAATACGAAATTCCGGGTACTCAAGCATAGCCTCACGCCTAAACATAAGTGACACGGACGGACAGAAAAGCCCCCCTCGAGCGATAATAGTTTGCGCAGGAACTAACCCTGAACTTTTTAAGGGCCGATACACCATCTTTTCTCCCTTGGAATTCAATTGTTCAACTGCATGAAAACACATTGTACAATTACTGTTCGACTCCATATAATCAACTTGACATTGAAGTTTATTTTCATCAGTCCAGTAATCGTCGCCCTCACATACAGCACCGTATTTTCCCAGTGCAATAGGGTCAACAAATTCTTTTACAAGATTACATTTTCGGTATTGGTTTTCTTTCTGAAAAACGGGACGAATAATATGAGGATATTTTTCCGCGTATTCCCTAACAATTTCAGCCGTACCGTCAGTTGACGCATCATCATGAACAATCAATTCAAATTGAAAATCAGTTTTTTGAGAAACAATGCTTTCAATTGCTTGTCCGATTGTATTTTTATGATTATATGTTAAAAGACACACCGACACTAGCGGAACACGGTCTTTATTATCTTTTGCAGCATAAAAAATACTATTCACAAACGACCACCTGCTGAAAAAAGGCACACCTATCAATAATAATCTATATTTTATTTATATTAGCATATTTACGTTATAAAATCAATAGATAATATACCAATAAAAAGCCATAGCGTGTAGCGTTACAATGAAAGGATAGAAAAAGTGATTGAGTTCTGTTAAAATAAGTTTTCCACAATCCAAAGGAACAGAGAGGACTCAATCACCGGGAACAGTATAACACAAAACAAGAGATATTGTCCACACGAAATTACAACAAAATATATTCGGTAAAACTTTACAGGGAAACAAAAGACATTTCGTTTGTTTGCAGGCGGTATAAAATTTCAAAAGCCTCTTTAATGAGATGGAATAAACTCTATGACGGAACGAGAGAATCTTTACTGCTCCGAAAACGCCACACTCAAACGCCCATACCGAGCAGAAACTAAGCCGGATTAGAAACTATCACCACAGAAACCATTTTTATTATGCTTAACCTGTCTTGAAATATCAAGAAATAAGTTGTATAATCACAAAAAAAGTTAAGGTATTATCACACGAAAAACTTTGGAAAATCGCCGGATTCGTAC
>CAMFPJ010000031.1 GCA_945971755.1 uncultured Clostridia bacterium | reverse complement strand
GCAATTTCTCTGACGTTGTCCGCTTTCCTTGCGACGATAATTTCCCTTGTGTCAACGGTATATAGTATCAAAGTTATGATTACTAAAATAAAAAAGAACGGTGAGGTGTGAACATGAAAAAATTATTGATTTTCTTAATAACCTTGCTTGTGATTTGCCTGTTCACCGCATTTGTATCAGCAGTTATTTGCGGCACGGAGGTAATTACGGAGGTAATTAAACTCATCAACGGATACGTGAGTGCTGAAATGGGCACGGTTTAACAATCACAATCAACAATATTACTTTGAGTTATCGGCACAAAAACAAAAGTCCGAATTTCCGGACTTTTGTTTTTTTACACCTTTTTTCAAATACCCCCTTTTTATTTTTGTCGATATGTTGTATAATTGATATGCATAAAAAAATAGGAGGATATTTTTATGAAAAATAAATACTTCTGTGCGAAGGAAAACGGCAAGCTCCATTACCCTCATACCATTCTTACGGGCTTTGGATTTCTTGCTTCTTCAATCGCATGGGCAATTTACGACCCGTATATCACCAAGATTTTGAACTATTTGCTTAATCGCAGTGATACGATTACCGCTTGGAGTGCAAAGCTCAACGAAGCATTCCCTGCACTTGCAAAATTTGCTGAAGCAAACGGTGAAAACGTCGGCAACGCCGCAACAGGTATTACCCTTGTTCCGCTGTTTATCGGTATTATTATGACGTTTGATAACATTTTCGGAGTAATTTTCCAGCCGACTTTCGGCAAGCTTTCCGACAATACTCACTCACGTTTCGGCAAGCGCCGTCCTTATGTTATTTACGGTGCACCCGTTTCCGCAGTGCTTTTTGCAGTTATTCCGTTGATTGCAATAAAAATCGGCTCACTTCCGTTAACAATGCTGTTCATTATCCTTTTTGTTTTTGTAATGTCTTTATGGCGCGCCCCCGTTGTTGCGCTTATGCCTGATTTAACACCGAACGAGCTTCGTTCGGAGGGCAACGCGGTTATCAACCTTATGGGCGGCGTTGGCGGTGCGCTCGGTCTTTTTGCCGGCACAATCGTTTCAATAATTTACTGTGCGGTTAAAGGTGTTTCCAAAGACACTCTCACCGAGGGTGAGGGAGAACTTGTAATTTTCCCGTATGTATTCCTTTTGGGCGCAGTTGTTATGATTATCGGTATGCTGGTTGTTCTTTTCTTCGTAAAAGAGCCGGACAGTCGCTTGAAGGTTAAGGCTGAAATGAATCAGGCTGCTGATGAAGAAGCAAAACGCAAAGCAGAAAAAGAAGCCGCAAAGGCTGAGAAAGCTGCAAGAAAAGCAGAAAAGCTTACATCAGGTGAAAGAAGAAGCCTTATCTTTATGCTTTTAGGTCTTTTCTTCCTCTTCTGCGGAACAAATGCCATTTCAACATTCTTTGCACTTTTTGCAGGCGAAATTTTAGGCAAGACAACCTCTCAGGCAACTATTATGACAACCGCTTTTGCCGCCACATCTGCTCTTGCCGCAATTCCGGCAGGCTGGCTTGGTAAAAAAATAGGCAGAAAGAAAACAATTCTCGGCGGCCTTATAATATTTGTTATTGCATTTGGCGCATACCTTGTTGCTTACAATGCCGGTCTTGACGCACTTACAGGCGTTTTCGTTTGGGCAGCACTTATTGTTGGCGGTGCGGCTAATATGTTCATTACCGTTAATACTCTTCCCCTTGTTCTTGAAATCGGCGGTATTGACAAGGTGGGTACATTCACGGGCTATTACTACACAGCAACATTCTCAGCTCAGATTGCAACACCCATTATTTACGGTATTGTCCGTATGTTTACAGGTACATACCTTTCACTCTTCTACTACTGTCCTGTTGCATTTGTACTTTCCATTCTTTGCATTCTTTTTGTTAAGCACGGTGAGGCTATTCCTCAGGAAATTATCGACAAGATTGAAGAAGAAAACGCAGATTAAAACAAAATCAAACATTATAAGTAATACGGCAAAGGGAACTTTGCCGTATTTTTTTGTCAAGAAAAGCCTTTTCTTATTTGTACGAAATTTTGTACAATCAAATTCCTTGCTATGTTGCATTATTTCTTTCTTTCATTTATTATAGTTCTATCGAACATTTGTTCGATAGATTGGAGGAAGCTATGACTTTACAGGAACTTGGAAAAGAGTATCTTATTATGGCGGACGAGCTTAAACACCGTGTGAAAGTCGTTTCCCGCGAGCTCAAAGGACTTGACGGAATAAGGCTTTATGAAGCAAACCGAACCGTGCAAATCTTAAACGATATGGAGCAGGAGTCAAGAAGCACCGGTATGCACCTTATAAACTACTATGAAAACAAAGCAGAGGGCAAAGTTTACCACAGAAGCAGGTAATTAAGGCATTTTTCACATCTAAACGGCAAATCATTAGTGCAGTATTAACAGTTTATTGATATTTTGTCACATTTTGTTCAAAAATCGTTTATGCAATATTCACAACTTTTTAACAAAATATTTGTTAAAAACGCTTGACAAACATTTTTTTGTGTGGTAATATATAGTCACAACAGAAGAAAAGGAGGCGTTCCGAATGTACGAGTACAAACGTGAGATGTACAAACGTGAGATGCAGCTTATCGAAGAACTCGGTAAAGAAAAGTTCTCCGTAGAAGCAATCCTTAAGGCAGTTGAACTCTTAAGCTTAGTTCGCTGACTGCCCGTAGGCTTTTGTTGACAGTATTCTTGTGCGGAAAGGTTTTTTTAATCCCCAACATTTTTCCCTTTCCTTTTTCATAAAATATAACACCATCATCCCTATTTTTTCCTTTACCGCACAAGAATTTTTATATATCGGCTCTTTATGAGTCGGCTTTACTTGTTAATAATTTTTCCTTTCTATTAAATTATATTAAAAACACCGGCACTTTCGTGTCGGTGTTTTGCTTTGTCTTTTGATTGTTAAATCATTCTCGTTAAATCATTCTCATAAGGTCAATGGAGCCTGTGGGGCAAGTCTCGTGGCATTTGCCGCAGCCTATGCATTTTTCATAGTCAACGTGTGCAGTGAAGTTTTCAACCTTAACCGCATCATGCTCACAAGTCTTAACGCATTTCATACAGCCAATACAGCCCACCTTGCAGTCTTTTCTTGTCTGTGCGCCTTTGTCATGGTTTTTGCAGGTAACCGCCGCAACTGTTTTGTGAAGCGGCATCATCTCAATAAGCCCTTTTGGGCAAGTTTTAACGCACATTGTGCAAGCACGGCAAAGAAGCGGGTTAACTCTTGCAACTCCGTCGCAAATATGAATTGCGTCATAGGGGCAAGCGGCTACACAGTCGCCAAGACCCACACAACCGTATGTGCAGTCTTTCGGCCCGCCGTAAAGCTGTGTTGCCATTTTACAGCTGTCAACACCCTGATAGATGTATTTTTCAGACGCATTTCCCTTGTGCCCTTTGCAGAGAACTACCGCCGCTGACGGTGCAACCTCACCTGCCGCAACGCCTAAAACATCAGCTATTGCTTTTGCGGCATCGTTTCCGCCGGGAGCGCAAAGAGCCGTGTTATCTGTTTCGCCCTTTGACAAAGCGGCGGCGTAACCGTCGCATCCCGAGAAACCGCAGGCACCGCAGTTAGCACCCGGTAAACACTCTCGAATTGCCTCTGCCTTTTCATCTTTCGGAACTGCCATAACGATTGAAGCAATCGCAAGTCCTAAGCCTGCAACCAAGCCTGTAACCGCTACAATAGCGACTGCAATAAGAATTTGTGTCATATTAACAGCCTCCTTTTAAGCGAACATATTGTCAACAAGTCCTGCAAAGCCTAAGAAAGACATTGAAACAAGAGATGCTGCAATAAGGGTAATGGGCAATCCCTGCAAAGCTTTCGGAATATCGCATCCCTCAAGTCTTTCACGGACACCTGCGAACATAATCATTGCGACCATAAAGCCTAAACCGCCGCCAAGGGAATAAACCATTGACTGCCAGAAGTTATATCCGTTATCAATGTTAAGAAGAACAACGCCCAAAACTGCACAGTTGGTAGTGATAAGCGGAAGATAAACGCCCAAAGCATTATAAAGCGAAACCATATATTTTTTCAGTATGATTTCAACAAGCTGAACAAGAGCCGCAATAACAAGAATAAACACTATTGTCTGTAAGTATTCCATATCATTTTTAACAAGTAAAAGGTTGATTGGATATGTAACGGCAGTTGCAAGCACCATAACAAAGATAACCGCCGCGCTCATTCCCGCTGCCGTGTTAAGCTTTTTGGAAACGCCGAGGAACGGGCAAATTCCAAGGAACTTACAAAGAATAAAGTTATTTGTAAGAATTGCTGTGAGAAGTAATGATAATGCTATTTTCATTGAGCCTTAACCTCCTCACAATTTTTATCTTCGGCAATAAGCGCACAGGACGCTGCCATAGGGCAGGAAGCGCAACCGTGAAGTTCCGCTTTCGGTTTGCCTTTTCTGTCTGCAAGTTTATTGGAAAGTGCAATCATAATTCCGAACACAAAGAATCCTCCCGGTGCCAAAACAAAAAACGTAAGAGGATTTTCATTAAGGAACGGAATCTTAAATCCGTTAAATGTAATGTCGCTGCTGAACACTGCAAGTAAATCTTTAATACCTGAAAGGAATGTGCCTGAGCCTAAAATTTCACGAACGGTAGCCATAAGGAAAAGAGATGACGTAAAGCCTATGCCCATTCCAAGTCCGTCAAGAGCAGATGCAAGGACCGCATTTTTTGATGCAAATGCTTCCGCTCTGCCTAAAATAATGCAGTTAACAACAATAAGCGGCAAATAAACGCCCAGCGCCGTGTCAAGAGCGGGCACAAAAGCCTTGACGAGTAACTGAATTATTGTAACAAATGATGCAATAACAACAATGTAAGCGGGAATTCTGACTTTCTGCGGAATAACCTTACGAAGAGCAGAAATAACAACATTTGAACAAAGAAGAACTATAGTAGCGGCTATGCCCATACCGATAGCGCTTGACACAGACGTTGAAACCGCAAGCGTGGGGCAAGTACCGAGAACAAGCCTGAAAACCGGGTTTTCCGCAATAAGTCCTTTGGTGAATTCTTTACCTAAACTTTTTTTCTCAGCCATTCTGCTCACCTCCCGTTACATTATTATAAATATCTGTGGCGCTGTTTACACAACGTGTTACTGCATTTGAAGTAATCGTAGCGCCGGTAATAGCCTGAATCTCATTATCCGCCGAAGCATTTTTAGAAACTGACAACGCACCGTTTTTGCCTATATAGTTTTTTCTGAACTCTTCTTTCTTTGCGTTCATGCCAAGGCCGGGCGTGTCATCAATCGTAAGAATTTCAACCCCTGTGATTTTCCCGTCTGCCGAAAATCCTGTCATAACCTCTATGGCGCCGCCGTAGCTTTTGTCCTCAGTGGTAATTGCAAAGCCAACTGTGTTGCCGTTTTCGTCTTTTGCTTCAAAATACGTGTTTCCGTTGCTGTCTTTCTTTTCTTCAAAGGTTTTGGCATCCGCACAAACCTTTTGGCGTGCCTCCGCCGCAGTTTTTAACGCAACCTGATTGATTTTTTCTTTCGTCACGCCGTTAGTCAGCGCTAAAAGAGCCGTTGCAACCGTGCAGATTAAGAAAAGCGCCAAGCTGGGAATTAAAATATCTTTCAAACTAAACTTTTTCATCAGCTCTTTGCCTCCTTTGTCTTTTTAGGAGTGCCGAAGGGCTTCGGAGTTGAAATGTGCTCAATATGCGGAACTAAAATGTTCATGATGATAATTGAGAACGAAACACCCTCGGGAAGATTGCCGAAAATACGGATAAGTGATGTAATTACGGCGCAACCGAGTGCGTAAATAATTTTACCTCTTTGTGATATAGGTGATGTTGTATAGTCTGTTGCCATGTAAACAGCTCCCAGAACCAGACCGCCTGCCATAATCTCATAAACAGCAAACTGAATGTCACCTTTACCGGCAATTAACATAATCACTGCAACAGCGCCAATGTAAGTTACGGGGATATGCCAGGAGATTACTCTTCTGTAAAGCAGATAAATAAATCCTAACAGAAGAGCAGCAATACAAACCTCACCAAGACAGCCTCCGCGAACGCCGAGGAACATTCCAAGAAGATTTACATCGGGAATCTCGCCTGTTTTAAGTGATGCAAGGGGTGTTGCAGATGTTATCGTAACACTGCGAGCCAACGGCTCGGGAAACTTACCTATTACGCTCGGGAAAGACAGCATCAGTGCTATTCTGCCCACAAGAGCAGGGTTAACAAAGTTTTGACCGATGCCTCCGAAGAACTGTTTTGCAATTACAATCGCAAAGAAGTCACCGATTATTACCATCCATATAGGCATTGACGCAGGAACATTAAACGCTAAAAGCATACCTGTTACAATTGCGGAAAGGTCACCGATTGTGTTATGGCGTTTCATAACCTTGCGTGATAAATATTCGAACACAACACAAGCTGTAACCGATACCAAGGTGATAATAAATGACCTTACACCGAAAATGAAGCAAGACGCAATAAGCGACGGAATTAACGCGATAATAACGTCAAGCATAATGCTTCTTGAAGTTTGCCTTGAGCGGAAGTGCGGAGAAGCACTGACTGTGAGTTTTTGTTTTATTTCGCTCATTTTGCCCCAGCCTCCCTTACAATTGATTTAGCAAGCCTCATGTGCTGAACAAGGGGTTTACCTGCCGGGCAGGAATATGCGCAGGAACCGCACTCCATGCAAACCATCGTGCCCGAATGTAAAAGTTTATCAACATCTTTTGCCTTGGCAAATCTTGCAATATTTGTAGGAACAAGACCCAAAGGACACGCCTCATGGCATTTGCCGCAGCGGATACAGTCTGTTTCCTTTTTAACAGCCAAAGCGCCTTTTTCTGTCTTAGTGAATGCCAAAAGCGCGTTGTTGCCTTTAAGCGTCGGGTAATTTGTTCCCGAAAGAGCCATACCCATCATGGGGCCGCCGCAAACGATTTTTTCGGGAGTACCCTCAAATCCGCCGCAGAAATCAATAATGTAGTCCATCATAGTTCCCACGGGGACTCTCACATTTTTAGGCTCTTTAATTGCCGAGCCGTCAACAGTCATACTGCGCGAAACGAGGGGCTTGCCTGTTTTTAAGTATCTGCCCACAAAAGCAATACTCGCAACATTCATTACAACACAGCCAACGTCAGACGGCAGCTTTCCGGGGGGGATTCGCCTGCCTGTTGCAGACTGAATAATCATTTTTTCAGCGCCCTGCGGGTAACGGGATTTAAGAGTCATAATCTTAACTTTGTCGCCGCTGTCATTATCTCTGTCGGCAATGTCTTTAAGAACATTAATTGCTTTTGGTTTATTATTTTCAACCGCAATAATAACACTTTCAATGTTAAGGTATTTTGCTACGGCATCAACACCTGCTAAAATATCGTCACCGTGTTCTAAGCACTCCCGGTAGTCAACGGTAATAAAAGGCTCGCACTCCGCCGCATTGATTATAAGCGTATCTATTTTTGCGTTCTGCGGAAGATTAAGCTTAACGTGTGCCGGGAAGCCTGCTCCGCCAAGACCTACAAGCCCCGACTCCCTGACTGCCTTAATGAAAGACTCTGTGTCGGTAACCTTTGGCGGAGTGAAATCTGCTTCGGTATCTTCACCGTCACTCTCAATAACTACTGCCTTTGAAACGGCACCTGACGCAAGTCTTACGTCTTTAATTTCTTTTACCGTACCCGAAACGGAAGCGTAAATCGGTGCGCTGACGTACTTGTCGCTGTCACCGATTTTGTCACCTACCAAAACCTTATCCCCGACTGCTACCGTGGGGGTACAGGGTGCGCCGATGTTTTGACTCATTGCAATGGTCACAAACGGCGGAGTAGGTATTCTTACCACGGGCATTTCAGCCGTGTTTTTGAAATGGGCAATATCAATTCCGCCTCTGCCCTTTTTTACCGGCTTCAAAACTCCTCTCACTTCTCCATCTCCTTTGAAAAATGTTTCTCTAATCCCTTGAAATACGGTATGGAAGCTTTAAGCAGTGTTCCCGTGATTACGCCTGTAACTACCGACACTATTAAAAGTACGGGAGCGTAGCCGAAAACCGCCCAAGTTCCCACCGTTAAAAAAGATACTAAAAGTTGACCTGTGTTGTGGCAAAGAGCCGAGAGAACTCCCGCTCCCACACAGCCGATTATTTTAAGCTTTCTGAACACAAAAAGCATACAAATTCCGCTCAAAATTCCGCCTGCAAGGCTCATAAGCCCGGCAACTGCGCCTCTCATTAAAAATGCGAAGAACGATTTTGTCAAAATAATAAAAACCGTTTGCGGAACACCCAGGCTTAAAGCACTGAACATAACTATTATGTTTGAAAGCCCCGGTTTTGCCCCCGGCGGAAGTACCGCAAATGTGGGCAAAAAGCTTTCCAATACCGAAAGCACCACGGAAATGGCAGTAAAAAGCGCCGTGACCGTCATTTTCTCCACTTGTCTTCGTTTCATATTAACCGGTCACCGCCCAAGGTGTACCTTCACCCTTTCCCGATATCTCAACGGACACTCTGTTGGGCACGCAAACCGCTGACTGACCGCTTTTCGTAAGATGACCTGCGCCGACACAGATTTTATCGGGACAGGTTGAACTTTTTACGTATATTTCCTTATTCTCGCAAGCAATCACAACTCCGTTAACCGTGATTTCAAAATTTTCGGTGCTTTGCAAATCAATTCTTTTATACTCTTTGCCGTCAACACGGATAATTGCGGTTTCGCCCTCTCCCGACGGCTTAAAGCACAAAAGAGCAAGGCCCGACAATAAGGCTACGGCCGCGATTATTAAATCTGCACGGGTAAATAGTTTCTTCATTTTACAGTCACCGTAAAATCTTTGTTTTTAAGTTCAAATTTATCTTCAAGTGATTTTGAGATAATCACGCTCTTGTCCTTTTTAACGATTATAACCTCTGCGTTCATATCATGGGCAAGGTCAATTCCTCCCTCGCCTAAAATAAATATTGCAGTTGAAAGAAAGTCCGATTTTGTGCCGCCGTCGGTAATAACCGTAACAGATGTTATGTCGCTTTTCACGGGCAAACCCGTTGCGGCGTCAAAAATATGGCAATATCTTTTGCCGTCTTTCTCAAAGAACTTTTCATAATCTCCCGATGTTGAAAGATAACCGTTATTTACATTGACAGTTGCGAAATAGTCCCCGCTGCCGCCAAAGGGATTACGAATTCCCACAGAATATGTTTTTTCAGCGGTATTTAACACGCCCACCGTTCCGCCGACTGTGACTATTGCGCTTTTAACATTTTGCTCTTTAAGTGTTTCAACAGCCTTTTCGCAAACTGTGCCTTTTCCGAACGCGCCGAATGAAAGCAGTGCGCCGTTTGAAAGAGAAATTTCATTGCCGACAACCGAGAGGTTATTCATATCCGCTTTTTTAACTGTTTCATCAATTTCTTCAGAACTCGGAATTCTGCCCTCACCGGCAATATCCCACGCAATTACAAACGGCTTTGAAAGAAGCGTCATCTGCTCGCATTTGTCGGTTAATTCTTTACACTCTTTTATGTAAGAAACAAGCTCGCCGTTTTTGTCCGTGTATTTGCCGTTTTCGTTTAAGAGATATGTGGCAGAAGTAGGAATTGTGTCAGACAGGACAAAAGAATCCAGCCTTTTTGCCTCTTCAATTGCCCTTTCCGTTTTCTCCTCGCTCTTAAAACCGCCGAAAACCGTTACCGTAACTTCACTTCCGCAGACAAAATCCACTTTTTTCGCCGGTCCTGTTTTTTCATTGAACGCGGAAAAAACAAAAATTCCGACAATAACCAACAGGGCTGCAACGGGAAGAATTTTCTTTGCGGCTTTCAACACATCACTTCCAAACTGACTTCTCATACCATTATATAATACTATATCCTTTCAATTTATTCAATAGAAAATCGCAAAAAATGATTGTTAAAAAATTGCCAAACCCCTTGAAAAATAAGGGCTTGAATGATAAAATATTAACAAAGGAGATGGTCTTTTGAACGAGCAGTTCGATTTTTTTATGCCCGCCCGAATTTTCTCGGGTAAAGGCATCGTTAAATCATCGGAAGATGTTTTTTCTCACTTAGGCAAAAAATGCCTGATTGTAACGGGTAAATCTTCGGCAAAAAAGTCCGGTGCGTTAAAAGACGTAACCGACACACTTGAAAAACTAAATATCAAATACACGGTTTTTGATAAAATTACCGAAAATCCCCTTGCCTCCACCTGTTGTGAGGGCGGTAAAATTGCAAGGGAAACGGGTGCAGATTTTGTAATCGGTATCGGCGGAGGTTCGCCCCTTGATGCGTCAAAGGCCGTTTGTGTTTATGCCGCCAACCCCCACATTATAAATGACGGAATTTACACCGAGGAAATAAAAAGCACACCCCTGCCCCTTGTTTTAATCGGTACAACCTCCGGCACCGGCAGTGAGGTTTCGGGAGTATCCGTTTTAACGAGAGAAAACGGCAGAAAGCAGAGCGTCAGCGGTAAAAACTATTACGCAAAATATGTTTTGGCTGACCCTTGTTATACCTATTCCGTGCCTTATCACACAACTGTTTCAACTGCCCTTGACGCATTTGCCCATGCGGTTGAATCTTATTTTTCCAAAAAGCATGACGCACTCTCACGCAAATTTTCCTGTATAGCAGTGTCGGAAATTGTGCCCATATTAAAAAAATTCACAGAGCCGGACTGCACCGTTACCGAGGCTGAACGGGATATTCTCTATTTTGCGTCACTTCACGCAGGCTTTGCCCTCAACAAGGGCGGAACCTGTTTCCCACACGGAATGGGTTATGCACTGACCGAGGACTACGCACTCCCCCACGGAATTGCCTGTGCGGTGTTTATCCCCGCATTTCTTAATGAAGCGAAAAAAGGTGACAAAGACGGATATGAAAAAATCGTGTCTGCCTGCGGCATAAGCGAAAACGAACTTTTCAAAATTTTGAACACTTTGTGCCATGCAGACATTACGGTTCCCCTTGAAAAAATCGAAGAGTACAGAGTGCGCTGGAGCACTCTTAAGAACTTTAAGAACTCTCCCACCGATTTTAACGCCGATGACGGAGCGTCACTCACTTACAATCTTTTCGGGAAATAAGCATTTTACTGATTTTCTGTGTTTTGACCAAAAGAAAAGTGATGTAATTGTTAAAAGTCACCAAGCGAATTGAGATTCACTTTGCGTGAAATACAAGATATTGGGCTGTTTAGATGTTTTTCATCTAAACAGCCTTGTTTTATTATGTGAAAGCAATGGTTTTTAGATGTTTTTTAACTAAAAGTGAATTTCAAAAAATTTGACAAACTGAAATTTAATAGTATAATTAAGGGTGAACAGCAATTCACCGAGGTGAGTTGTTCACCAAAAATAATATTTCGGAGGGTAAAAAAATGGCAGACACAAGATTCGCTATTGCTCATTACCATGACGCAGCAGCTATTAACAGACAGCTTGATGAACTTATCAGTAAGCCCATCTACACAATTAAGCCTGAAACTCTTAAAATGTATGAAGAAGAGTATTACGGTAAAAAATGCACAAAGTCAAAGGAAATGATTGACGAAGCAAGAGCTATCATCCCCGGCGGTGTTCAGCACAACCTTGCATTCAACTACCCGTTCCCCCTTGTATTCACAAAGGCTGACGGTGCTTATCTTTACGACATTGACGGAAACAAGTATTTTGACTTCCTTCAGGCCGGTGGCCCCACAGTTCTCGGCTCAAACCCGAAAATTGTTCGTGACCAGGTTATTGACCTTCTTAACACATGCGGTCCTTCAACAGGTCTTTTCCACGAATTTGAGTACAAACTCGCAAAGAAGATTTCCGATTCAGTTGAAACGGTTGATATGTTCCGTATGCAGGGCTCGGGTACTGAGGCTTGTATGACAGCAGTTCGTGTTGCACGTCTTGCAACAGGCAAAAAGAACATTCTTAAAATGGGCGGCGCTTATCACGGTTGGTCTGACCAGCTCGGTTACGGTATCCGCGTTCCCGGTTCTAAATTCACACAGGCAAGCGGTGTTCCGCTTTACATCTTCAAGCACACACAGGAATTCTTCCCCGGTGACCTTGAAGACCTTGAAAGAAAGCTTTGGCTCAACCAGTTCAGAGGCGGCACAGCAGCAGTATTCATTGAACCCGTTGGTCCTGAAAGCGGTACAACACCTGTTGACTATGACTTCAACAAGGGTGTTGAAAGACTTTGCCGTAAATACGGCGCACTCCTTGTATTCGATGAGGTTGTTACAGGCTTCCGTATCGGTATGGCAGGTGCACAGGGCTTCTTCGGCGTATCTCCTGACCTTACAATTTTCGGTAAGGTTATTGCAGGCGGCTACCCGGGTGCCGGCGGTCTCGGCGGTAAGAAAGAATATATGAAGTACCTTGGTGCAGGTCTTGACGCAACAGGCGAAAAGATTAAGAAGGCATTCACAGGCGGTACAATGACTGCTAACCCGCTTTCATGCTGCGCAGGTTACTTCACTCTTGAAGAAATTGACAAGCAGAACGCATGCCAGAA
>CAMFPJ010000030.1 GCA_945971755.1 uncultured Clostridia bacterium | reverse complement strand
AATATGACGTGTGACATGGCAGCCAACATTAACTGCAACGGGCAGCCCTGCAATATGAGTAGCGCCCTTTTCAATGTTAACCGCAAGGGCAGTTGTAACTCCCCCGAAGCCCTGAGGGCCTACGTTTGTTTCATTTACCCTCTTTAGCAATTCCTTTTCAAGCTCAGCATAAAACGGGTCGGGGTTTCTGATATCCGTGCTTCTGCAAAGAGCTTTTTTTGAAAGAAGGGCGCACACTTCAAAGTCACCGCCGATTCCCACGCCCAAAACCATTGGCGGACAGGGGTTACCCCCTGCTGTTTTTACAACATCAACTACAAAATTCACAATATCCTCTCGTGTTGCAGAGGGCGTGAACATTTTGATTTTACTCATATTTTCACTGCCGAAGCCCTTTGGAGCAACGGTGAATTTAATGCTTTCACCCGGTACAATTTTTGTGTGAATTACAGCCGGAGTGTTGTCATTGGTATTTACTCTTCTCAAGGGGTCTGACACAACCGATTTTCTGAGAAGCCCCTCTGTGTAACCTCTTCGCACACCCTCGTTAACGGCATCTTCAAAATTTCCGCCTGTGATATGCACATCCTGACCGATTTCGGCAAAAATCACCGCCATGCCCGTATCCTGACAAATGGGAATATCAAGTTCCTTTGCAAAGTCTAAATTCTCGGAAATTGTGGTCATAATGCTTTTGGGGAGTTCGTCTTTTTCTTCATTAACACTTTTTCTGATTTTTTCCGTTAAATCAGACGGCAAAACCTTGTTTGCGGTAATGCACATTTCACAAATAGTTTTTGTAATTTCGCTTGCACTTATCTCTCTCATTTTTATTTCCTCAAAACAAAAGGGCAGTTGCCTGCCCTAAAAATTCAGTTTTATTTTCCTCTTCTGTAACCGCCGCGTTTGTCGGTATTGCGTTTAAGGTCGCTCATTTTGTCTTCGCTTTGCGCCTTGAAACGTGCCATCATATCTTCAAAAGACATAGAACCGCTCTGTTCCTGCTCCGCAGTTCCCTTCCAACCACGGTTAGCATTACCCTGACGGTTAGGCTTTTTAGGCGGCTTGGGAGCTTCGTCTGCCAATGCCTTTTTAATGGAAAGACCGACTTTTCCCTTCTCGTTTATTTCAATTACCTTAACCTTAACCGAGTCTCCGACGGAAAGCTTTTCTGAAATATCACTTACATACTCCGCAGAAACTTCGGAAATATGTACCATACCCGTTGAGCCGTCCTCAAGCTTTACGAATGCGCCGAAGTTTGTAAGTCCGGTAACTTTTCCATCATAGACCGCGCCGATTTCTACTGCCATACTGTTTTCCTTCCTGAAAGGTTATTCACCCGGGGTTACATCATAGAAAACCTTTTCACCCGGCAAAACAAAACCAAGCTTTTCACGTGCAACCTGCTCAATGTAATCGCTCTTGTCGTCACTGTCAACAATTGACTGTAAGCGGTCATTTTTAGCCACTTGCATTTCGTAAGCCTCTTTTTTCTGGTTTAAGATTTGCTTTTTCTCGCGAATTTGAATCCACTTGCTGAATATGGTAATTGTAAATGAGCCGATAACCAGTATCAGCCCCAAGATTAGGAAGAAACTTCTTTTCGGTCTTTTCTTTGCCGATTTAGATTTCTTTGCCTGCACTTTTTTCAACACCTTTCTTCGCTGTTTTCGGATTTTTTTGCTTTCTATCAGTCAAATTATACAACAAATTCCGAATAACTTTCAAGTGGTATTTTGTTTTATTTTTATTTTTTTGCGGAAATTTTAGATATTTTTTAACTATTTTACGTAAAAATTCTGCACCTTTTCTAAACGGGAATAAAATCACAATGAGTATTACGTTTACAAGTCGCCTTAACACGGCTACGGCTTTTTCAAAAAATGACTTTACCGCAAACCCTACCGTAAAAAAATAAACCGCAAAGCCCAAAGCCTCACCGAAAACAGCGAACAGCCTGAACTCTCCCTCATTGCATAAAAGGAAAAAAAGGCAGTTAAGAAAGCCCAGCGTTACAAGGAACAGTATATCGGTTATTCTGTAAGCCCATTTTTTGTTGTTAAAAACAATTCGCACCGCCCGAAAAAATTCATAAACAAACCCCGCAAGAAAACCGAAACCCAGCGAATAGAGAAAAAGCCTTGCCTGCGCCGTAAGGCTGAAAGAATAAAGGTAATCGGTCATCGCAAAACCCTTGAGAAAAAGCCTTGTGATTTGCCCTTTATGTCCGTGTAAGTGAGCGATGAAATTTCGCCCTCTACGGAAAGCTCCCCCTGCTCCAAATTTAATTTGCTGACGTGCAGGTCCCAACCCTTAACCGTAATTTCGCCCTTTACCGTGTAGGCGATAACGGTTTGCTCGTCAAAGGAGTCAACGTCGGTAACTCCTGAAATTGAAAGCTTTTTCCGTTCCTCTAAAATCAAATTGTGCGGCATTGAATTTTTAATGTTTTCGTCTTGCATAATAAAATCTCCCTGTCCTTTTTTATCAATAGATATGCGGACAAGGAGAAAAATATTACTTGTTGCAAAGCGTGAAGCTTAGACTGAGCACTCACTTTATATAATCTTTTTTACCTTTACTTTCTGAAAGTTCCCTTCCAGTCGGCAGGCGGAGCGTTATAAAGCACGCCGTCAAGGACAACGTCTAAAAGTTTTAAGGGCTCGTTAAGTTTTTTAACCGGCTTTGCAAGTTTTTTAATCTTATTAAAAGCTGCCTTGCAAGCCTTGTATTCAGGTGTATCGGGAGTATAGGGCTCATCACCGTAGAAAACATTTCTGACTATCTCAATGGCAAAATCTTTAACGCTTCTGTCCTTAATTTCGGGGGAAACAGCCTTTGAAATACACAAAATCTTCCCGAGCTTTCCGAAAGTGAGGGAGTGAATTTGCTTTCCGATGAAATTCAGAGGGAATTTTAATTTATAAGCCCTTTCGGGAGTGAATGAAAAACTCGGCGCAACGTCATTGGCAAATGTGTCATAGTCAAATGCCACCGTGTCAAACACCTTATTGAGAAATGCGTCAAACCGCATTTTCATATAATCGGTAGGGTCCATTCCGTCAAAGTCCGCGTCAAATTCCGTTAACTGAATTGAGGAAATATGCACATTCTCATCATCAAAAACAACTTTTCGCATAACCGACGGGTAACCCACAAGAGAACTTGTGTTAACATCAATAATCTCATTACCTTTTTCGGTTGTAAGAGACGCAATATTCATCATGTGCGTGTGGCCTGTAAAAATAAACCTTATGCCCTTATCTGCAAGGTGCTTCGCAGTTTTTTCCCAATCTCCCAGCATATCACGCTCGGACATAATGGGGTAAATGGGGCTTGGCGGCAGCACCGGGTGATGGGTCATTGCAAAAATATAGTCGCCGTTTGCGTGTGCCTCGTCAATTTGGCTGTCTATCCATTTAAGTGTATCTTCATCGTATCCGCAAAATTCACGGTCTCCGTCATCATTAAGGCACAAAAGCCTGTACCCCTCTTTAAGTTTAACGCAGTAACAATGGCTTTCTTTGTGAATTGAAAGGGCTTTGTTCATACCAAAGTCCCAATAAAGGTCAACTAATTCCTCACGGGTTGTCTGTGTAGCAGGTAAAATCTCGTCGCCAACACATTTGAAGCCCTCGCCAACCTCGTTGCCGGGGACACAGTAATCGTGAGTGGCGGTTATTAAACAGACGTCTTTTCCGCCGTCTGAAAGTCTTTTAAGGCGCGGAATTAAATCAATATGGCTTTCTTTTGCGCCGTTACAGGAAACGTCACCGTCAACAAGCACGATTTTAATTTCTTCATCTTCTAAAATCCTGTCAATATATGCGTCAATTATAGGCCCCGTTTGTTTTAAGCACTTCTGGTCTTTTGAGAGGGCTTTTTGAAAGCCTTTTCCCTCTGTTCCCAAGCACGGCGCATAATGGTGCAAATCTGTTATTAAGTAAAATTTAAGTTCGTCAGCCATTATCTCACCTTATCTTTCTATAATAAGTTCGGCATTTGAAAGAACGCCGCCCGTGAGAATTTCGTCAATCGCCCGTTCACATTCCGTAAAAATCTCAAGGGGGTTTCCGTCAATTCCCAGTTTTTTGCAGATTGCCACGGGCACGCTGAACACGCCTGCAACAACCTTATACATATCCGAGTTTTCCCCGTACTGTTCCCTTGCGCCGTCAAGAATGTTCAGCCAAACCTTTTCTGCAATTTGCTGAACGGTAAAGTCGCCCAGCGCGTCAATGCTGTTTTGCGGAATTTTCTTGGCAAAGGGCATTTTGTTAATGAATTTTCCTGCCTTAATAACGCTCATTCTTGAAAACTTTCTGAAAATAAAAAAGAGCAAAGCAACGGCAATTCCCAACTTTTCGGTAGATACACCGAGGGCGTCAAGCCTTTGTGCGAAAAGTTTTTTATCATTTTGTGCGGCGGCATTAAACAGAACAGACAAAAGATTTCTTGAATGATTTTTAAGATACTTTTGTGCGTCAAGCGTTTCACCGTCAAAGGTAAATTCTTTTAAGTAATCGGTTGTGATTTCAATTTTTTTATCGTCAACCGAAACAGTAACCATGGGTGCAGGGTAGCCCACAAGCGAGCCGACGTTTACTTCAAAAATCTCGTTTCCGGCAGGGCTTACGTGCCTGTCAATTCTTTGCAAATGACTGTGCCCTACGATAATCAGTTTAAGCCCTGCGTCCGCAAGTTCGTTTATTATCCGTTCCCTGTCAGGACTGCATGCACCCTTTGTGAAAAGGGGCGTTATGTGCGGAATTAACAGGTGGTGCTCCATTGCAACGGGCATTCTGCCGGAGTCTGTTGCATTTTTAATCTGCTCTTTTATCCACTCTAAATGTGCTTTTTTGTAGCCTGCGCTGTCTCTGCCGTTTTTATCGTCAATAAGCCCCAAAAGTGTAACGTGCTCACCGATATTGACAGCGTACGAAGCAGGGCCGAGGGTTGTTTTATACTGTGCAAAGGAGTCGTTTATTCCGAAATCTTTATAAAATTCGTAAATATCGTTATGATTCATTGTGGGCACGTCATGATAAGTGTTTTCGCCCTCAAATCTTCTCGGATTCCGGTCACAGCACCAGTCATGCGTTGCCGTGATAACATAAACCTTCTTTTTTTCTTTAAGTTTATATAATTTTTCACGAAATTCCTCATGGCAAACCGTTTCGCCGTCGTCAGTCAAATCGCCTGCAATGCACACGGCGTCCGAGTTAGAATTTCCCAAATATTCAAAAGCGGCGTCAATTATATCTCCCGTTTCCTTAAGGCATTTTTGGTCGGAGTCACTGCGAAGAGTAAATGCCTTGCCCTTATCTCCAAGAGTTCGGGAGTAGTGGTGCGTGTCCGCAATGAATGTTAAAACCGATTTACTCATCAGCATTTTCCTCTCGGCGTTTGAGAATTATGTATTCGTGAACTCTGTCGGCAAGGTCGCCGTAAAGTTTGAATTTCTTTCGGAATACAACAAGAGAAGCTGCAAGGAATAAAATCGGCATACCGAAGCAGATTATACCGATTCCGAGCTTTGTTCCGCCCGAAATTGCATTATCGGCTTTTTGTGCGTTGTAATTCATTATCCAAAGTCCGCCGAAAAGCACAACCGTTTGAATTGTGTATGCCATTTTCTGCAAAAAGCCTTTCATTGAGAAAGTAATGCTCTCACTTCTCTCACCGTTTTTGTATTCGCCGTAGTCAACAACATCCGCAAGGAAAATAGTTTGAGAGACGAACATTGACGAAATGCCCACGGAAGCGAAAATATAGCAAATACTGAGAATTAACGGCTGTCTTAAAATAACGCCTGTTACAAACATTAAAGCATAGCCGGCAATTGCAGTGCAAAGGGAGATTGTGTATGTTGTTCTTTTTGTGAATTTCGTTGAAAGAATCGGTATAACCAAAAGTCCCAGAACGGAACCTACTGTACCGATGAGTCCAAAGGTAGATTGCTTGCCCGCGTCACCTATTGTGTCTGAGAAAAAGTAAACCGCTGTGGAGGAAGTCAAATACCAACCTGCATTTGAAAGCATTGCAAATATGATAAACACTACCAACTGGTCATTAGTTTTAATAACAGAGAAAATCTGTTTCAGACTGAACTTTTTCTTTTCGCCGTAAACAACGTTTGTTTCTTTTGTAGTAAGCACGCAAACAAGGGCAAAAACGACAAGTGCAATGCCGCAAATTATTGCCCATTTTGAAAAGCCCTCAGGGGTGTATCCCTTTTCGGTTTCTTTAGCAAGGTCGCCGCCGAGCATCGGCACGATAACAGGAGTTAAAATTGTAATAATTCCCTGACCGAGTCCTGAAAATGTACGGGCAATTGTCGCTACTAAATTTCTTTCTTTTTCTTCGCTTGTAAAGGACGGCACCATTGACCAGTAAGGAATATCCGCCATTGTGTTGGTCATACCCCAAAGCACATACATTACCGCAATGTATGTGTAAAGCCGCCAACCGCTCATACCGAAAGATGTAAAAAGAAGCGCTAAAACAACGGCGTTGCAGATTGCGCCGATAAATATCCAAGGTCGGTATTTGCCGAATTTTGTCTTAGTATTGTCAACTATTGTACCCATCATCGGGTCGTTAATGCCGTCCCAAATACGTGCAAGCGGCGTAATTATAAGCAAAAAGGCTGAGTGAATACCAAGGCTTGAAAGGTAGTAAGAAAGGTATGAATAAAACATACCGTAGCTTAAATCAAGACCTATTGCACCTACACCGTAACAGGAGTATTTACCGAGTTTTTTAATAAGACCGTTATTCATTTATATCTACTCCCCTTTTTGCTCTTTCCCTTGCGATTACTTCATTGATTTCATCTTCTATTTCAGGAAAAGCGGCGGCAAACTCTCCGTTTTGCTCGCGCCGTTTAATAAGACAAGCTGAAAACAGATTGTAGGCAGTGCTGCCTGCAACACCGAGTAATCCCAGCTTTGCAGCCGTGTCTAACGCTTTCTTTTTATCCATCTTACTCACCTTTTATTCCGTTAATCTTGTCAAATTCCTTTAAGGCTGAAACGGCATATTCAACGTCCGTGGGAGTGTCAATATACTCAATTCCCCTTTTCTGCCTTGTTTCGTTGCCCTTGCCTGTAATCAGAATTACGCTGTTTCTTCCGCAATCGAAAATTGCTGTGCGAATTGCTTCTCCGCGGTCATCAATAATCTTGTATTTACCGCCCACACTTTCAATGTGAGTTGCAATTTCTTCGGAAATCTGATGTATAGGCTCTTCACCGGCGTCCTCTTCCGTAAGATACGAACAATAAGCGTACTGACCGCTGATTTCACCCAAATCTTTTCTTCTTATGAATGCTTTTTTGCCGGGACAGCCGTAAACGATTACAACCTTTCTGCCGGGGTATTCTTTCTCAACCGACTTAAAGAGCGTTTCAAAAGAGAGGCGGTTGTGAGCGTAATCTACAATGGCGGTAATGCTTTTATCCGCATTTTCGTAAACCTCCATTCTGCCGCTTGAACGAGCTTTCAAAAGACCGTCTGCAATATATTTTTCAGGGATACCGAAGTTTATACAAACGGCTATTGCGCAAAGTGCGTTTTCAACATTGAAAAGGCCGGGAATTGTAAGGGTAATTTCCCTTTCAAAATCTTTTGTGCGAACTGTGAATACAGTATCACTGCCTTCCTTGTGAATGTTGTAGCCGTAAACATCTGCTTCGGGGTTTTTGGCACTGAATGTAATGATTTTCGGTGCATTTTTTGAAGCTTTGAGCACCTCTTCCTCTTTGTCGGAGTCAAGATTTACTACCCCCACCTTGCACTGTGAAAAGATTTTCATTTTTGACTCGAAATAGTCTTCAAAAGTGGGGTGTTCAACGTCGCTTATATGGTCAATACCGATATTAAGGTAACAGCCTGCGTCAAAATTAACACCGTAAACTCTGCCGTATTTAAGAGCCTGAGAAGACACTTCCATAACCATAAATTTAAGCCCCGATTTTGCCGCATTGTCAAAATGTCGGTGCAAATCAAAGGGTTCGGGAGTTGTTAAATGGCTTTCAAAACTCTCAACGCCGTCAATTGTGTCAATAGACGAAATAACTCCGCAAGGTTTTTCACCCATAGACTCCAAATAAGCGTCAAGAATATATTTAATAAAATAAGTTGTTGTGCTTTTGCCCTTTGTGCCTGTAATACCGATAAGATTAAATTTCTCATAGCATTTCTTATAATAGAAAATCGCCATAAGACACATTGCCTTGCGCACGTCAGAGACTGCTATACACGGAATGTTTACGTTATATTCCTTTTCGGAAACGTAAGCAACGGCGCCTTTATCTTCGGCACTTTTAAGGTATTCCTCCTTAAAATGAGCGCCCTTGCAAAGAAAAAGTGTGTCCTTTTCTATTCTGTTTGAGTCATAGGAAACAAAGCCGATTTCCATGTTTTCGTCTGCGTTGTTTTTAACAAGAATACCGTTTTCGCGGAAAAGCTTTATATATTCGTTTAATTTAGCCATTTTCTTCCCCTTTACAGCGTTTCGCCCGTTTCTGCATTGACAATATCCATAAATACCGCTCTGTGAGTAGCGGAAATACGAATATCCCGGTGAAGCGAGCCAAAATACCATTTTTTGAATTTACAGTTGCCCGAAAGTTCCTCAAAATAAGCGTTAAGAGCTGTAACTCTGAATTTTTCGCTGTCATTAAGATTTAAGAAGCTCTTAACCTTTAAGGGCGGCTCGTGAGTGATGATGATGTCCATATCATACCCTGCTATTTCAAGGTTTTCCGCGCCCTCTAAAAGCTCCTCCTGAGTGGGAATTTCTTCCTTTTGCCAAGCGCCCACGTCTTTTCTTATGTCAATGTCGGAGCTCTCTCCTCCGCCCATTGTAAAAATCTTTTTGCCCTCAATCTCAAAAATTTGCCCACGGAGCAAATGGTAAAGGTTGCCGTAAATTTTGTGAACCTTACCGCCGTTCCACTCGCTTATTTCGTAAGTGTTTAATAGGTCAAAATTTTCGTGAGTGCCGTCAATAAAACAGATGTTGTATTTGCGCTTTCCCAAGTCCCGAAGAAACTTTTGCTCTCTTTTGCCGTTATCCCAAAGAAAGCCGAAGTCGCCACAAACAATTAAAGTGTCGCCCTCACGAAGCTTCATAAGATTTAATTTTGAAAGTCTTTCACGGTCACCGTGCGTGTCTCCCGTAACGTATATCATAAAAATTTCCTTTCAGGTAATTTTCTGTTTGATATTTTACCTTTTTGTGTTATACTCTATATATTGTAATATATTTAAGTCTAAAGTTCAAGTGGAGGAAACCCTTTTGAAAAAGATATTTTGCATTATTCTTTCCATTGTTCTCATATTATCGGTGTTTACTCTTCCCTCATTTGCGTCATTCAATTCGCTTCTTGAAACGGAAGCGGATATTGTTCTTCTTGTGAACACAGACACAAACTACATTGTTTTTGACAAAAATGCCGACAAAAAAAACGCCCCTGCGGCGCTTACGCAAATGGTAACCGCAATTCTGGTTCTTGAAAATTGCCCCGACCTTTCAAAAAAAATCACCTGCAAAAGCGACACTGTAAACGGTCTTTACAGCCGCGGCGGTGTTACAATAGCCATTACAGGCGGAGAATCGCTTACTGTTGACGAACTGCTTCGCTGTATGCTTATTCATTCCGCTTCCGATGCAGCTAACATTTTGGCAGATTATGTCGGCGGCGGCATTCCGAACTTTGTTAAGATGATGAATGAATTTGCCGAGAAACTCGGCTGCACGAACACGCATTTTGTAAATGCTCACGGTCTTGATGAAGAAAGCAGTTACACAACCGCCAACGATATTTACAAAATCGCGTCCTATTGCCTTAAAAATGAAATATTCAAGGATATTTGTTCCCGTGCACGTGACGAGGTTTCGCCCACATCACGCGGTGAACGCCGTTACCTCAACAACACAAACAAGCTGCTTATCCGCGGTATGAGTGATTACTACTGCCCATCGGTTACGGGTGTTAAGGCAGGTGCTTCGGAAAAGGCAGGCAGGTGCGTTGTTTCCGTTGCGTCTAAAAACGGATATAACTATATGCTTATAATTTTAGGCGCACCTCTGCGTGACGTTGACGACGACGGCGTTGAGGAAAACGTTGCATTTACCGAAAGCCGAAAAATTTATAACTGGGCATTCGGGAATATTGTATTAACTCCCGTTACGACTACAACGGATATTGTAACGGTTGTTGACGTTAAATACAGTTTCAGAACAGACCACTTAGCCCTTGTTCCCAAAGAGGAATTGACAGCCCTTGTTCCCTCGGGAACAGATGCAGGCAGCCTTGAAATAAAAGCAATTGAAAAGGAAACGCCGAAAACCGTTAATGCTCCCGTAAAGAAAGGTGACGTTCTCGGAAAAGCGCAGGTTCTTTACGGGGAAGATGTGGTTGCAACGGTTGACCTTGTGGCAAGCGAAAGTGTGAGCGGTTCGTTAATTCTTCGTGTGACAGGATTTATCGGTTACCTTTTGCACACAACAGTTGTAAAAATCCTGCTTTGTCTTGTGCTGTTACTTCTTTTGGCTTATATTGCTCTTATTGTTCGCAAAAATATGATAAAAGCAAAAAGAAAAAAGCCAAGAAGAATTAAATGAATTAAAAATTCGTTTCATTATCGAAAAAGGACACCCTCGGGTGTCCTTAATTTTTTATTCTGTTTTATTCGGTGGCGTCGCCTGTTAAAACTGCAAGGTTTTTCTCCATTAAATCGAAGAAGTCGCTGACAATTTTCTCGTCCTGCTCGTTACCTCTGACGCACATAGAAAGCGTTACAACGTTTTTGTAAGATGTTGCCGAGAGAAGAACATAAGGCTTATACTTAACGGCACCGGTCATAAATGCGTCGGTGGGCTCGTGTCCCGAAAGGGCTAATTTATCAGCCTCTAAAATACCGATATTGCTCATTGCAAGAAGCGGGTTTGAATAACCGATTTTAATAACCTCTTCCGAAGCGGTGTGGGGCAAAATGCTGTAACCGAATTTAAGGAGCGGGAGTCCGTAAAGGCCCATAAATTTATCGTTCTTAAACTTATTAACACTTCTTACAACGTAATTGAGCGTCTGGAAAATATCACGTCCGCGCTCCGGAATATTGCACTGCATAAATGCGGTGTGGTTTGTAATGCCCAAATCTTCTGTATCCTTAATATGACGGCGAAGGTCAATAGCGCATGAAATTGTTACGCTGTCATAAGGGTTGTAGCCGGCAAGCTCATAAAGTGAGTAGAAGTATGCGGCAACGAGCATATCGTTAATTGTGGCGCCGTGCTTTTTGCCTACTGCCTTAATTTTCATAAAGCGTTCTTCGTCAATTTTACGCCTTGCAATGAAAGATTTGTCAGAAATATTGTTGTGAGTTAATGGGAAGGTGTGGTCATCTTTAGCGCAAACATTTTTGTAAAGATTTTTAGCCATTCGAGTTTCGGTCGGTGAAAAGCTTGAATAAACCTCCTCATAAGCACGGGAACCCGTGCGAAGCTCAATGGGGCTTTTGTGCTCGTTAACATAACTGTTGTAGTTCTTGCAAAGAGCCTTAATGAAATATTTAAGGTCGCCGCCGTCCATGCACATGTGATTTTCAACAATACAAATTGTTGTTGTACCGTCCTTAAAGAAAACGGCAACCTTCATTTGTAAACTGCTTTCGGGCGGTATGTACTGAGTCAAAAACTCGTCAACCGCACTGTCTAAATCATCAGGGTATGACACCGTAACAACATCCTCAATGCTGTACGGCATAACCTCCCAGTGGGTGCTCAGGTGGTTGTCAACAAAACGGGAGTGAAGCACGGGTGCCTTCTCAAAAAAGCAGATAAGCACGGTTTTAAGAGCCTCAACGTCAATTTCAAAATCATAACGAAGCTCAACGTGTACCATACGGTCGTTAAAGTCGCGGAAAAGATAATGCATCTTATCCCAAAGCTCAGCATTTAATTTTCGTTCCATATATCGACTTCCTCCTGCTTGTATCTAAATCTTGCGTTGTTAATAAGAATTCCTATACCGATTGCAGCATCAATCATCAGTCCGAGGAAAATCAATACCCAGCCCTTTCCCCAAGAAACAAAGCTGTACGCAGCCAAAATTACATAAAGCATTGCGAAAATTGCAGGTATGTAAACAAAGAGGTTGATTACAGAGAACTTTTGATGAGTTGCAAAAGCGAATGTAAGGTCGCCGAGAAGTAATGCAATTACGCCTGCAGGCACAATCGGCCAAGTGTGAGCCCAGCCAATGTTTATGCCGCAGTAAAGGAAAATGAAAACGGCAACAAGCATAACCGAGCCTGCGGTAAGGAGTCTTGCGACAGGGTGAAAAATCTTTTTAAGCCTTAATATCTTGCGTATTGCGGCAAGGAAATTAAGAATTACCGCAAAAAATGTTGTACCCACAATAATAAGCCAAAGCTCGCGCCAATTATCTGTTAACACACCGAGAACAACAAAAAGTGCGACTGAGAACAGAATTAAAACCGGTGTGCCGATCATTAACAGCTTATGCTGAATAGCCTCTTTCCTGCGCCTTTTTTCAGCGGCATAATAACGGTCATAACCGCCTCTCACGTCAGGATATTCCGATATAATAAGGTCAGCTACGACACCGTCATCGGTAAGGCCTGCCTGCTTAACGTCACAGGCACGGTCGTTCATTTCGTCAAGAAGACTGCGTTTGTATTGATATAAAATTTCACTGTATTTTACGTCTTTACAAGCGTTTTCAATATAATCGATAAAAACTTTCAACACATTTCCTCCTTTTATGGCGGAAGTTTCGTACCCTCCCCCAAGATAAATTATATCAAAAACGAAATATCCCCGTCAATAGAAAAAAATTTATTTACATAAATTTAACATAACTTTGAATCTGTCTCTTATACACATCTGACGCTGCCGACGAAGGCTTAGGT
>CAMFPJ010000029.1 GCA_945971755.1 uncultured Clostridia bacterium | reverse complement strand
AGCGTCAGATGTGTATAAGAGACAGAGATTATTGTACCAAAAATATACCCTCCTCATAATATATTAAGTGAGGAGGGGGTTATTATGATAACAGTTACTTATAACCGAGACACAGCTGCAGAGTATGCAAAAAAATGGGCGCTTTCAAGAAATCTAAGGTACTTTAATTTTGACGGAATGGGCGGGGATTGCACCAATTTTGCATCTCAATGCCTTTTTGCCGGGTGCAAGGTGATGAATTATAAAAAAGATGTGGGTTGGTATTACAATTCTCTTTATGACCGTTCCGCCGCATGGTCGGGAGTGAAGTATCTTTATAAGTTTCTGACTACTAACAGCGGAGTAGGTCCGGTAGGAGTAAAAGCGGAAATAAATGATTTGAAAAAAGGGGATTTGATATTTTTAAGCAACGGAGAAAATCTTTATCACACCCTTGTGGTTGCAGACTTTGAAAACGGCGAACCGCTTATCTGCTGTCATACGGCAGATTCATATATGCGCCCGTTAGGAACATATTATTACGCCGATTATAACCCCGTGCATATTACGGAGGTAAGAAAATACAGATAAAATTAAAGGACAAAAACCAAGCGCAAAAAATACTAACCGTTTGCTTTTGCTTTAATTTTTATTGAAAATATTTACAAGTAATAATATAATATAGCTATATTGTCTGTGAGCATAATCAAAAAGGAGTTTTTATGAAAAAAACTATTTCTGTTGTTCTGGCTGTAATTATATTTGTATCTGTAATGCACATAAACGCCTTTGCTAAAACACAAAACAATCCTACACAAAAAGTTGCAAATATCATTTTATTTGGGTATTTTCAAGATGACACGCAGGAGGGAGCCAACGATTTTTTTGCTCAAAAAACTGCCGATATCATAAGAATTTTTGACGGCTCAAACGGCAGGTCATTTAAGAATTACATTGATTCTATTTCTTATGGTCAGCTTCAGATTGATAATGTTTTGCCGCAGTATGACGGTAATACCATTGTACCCGTAATGATACCTGTTTCCGAAAGTGACGCAAATTCTCGTGATTGCGATTATTCTATAGTACAGTCACTTGTTAATTCTACACCAAGTATTGCAGACAAAACTGTGGATTATGACAATGATGGATTAGTAGATAATGTAATGCTTGTTGTAAGAACAAAAAATACCGATAGCGGTGCTACGGGCTCTTCGTTAATTTCACATAAGGCGGTTTATCCCGGTACAGATACAATCAACAATAAAAAAGTGTCTATGTATAATATTATATCTACTAATAGCTTGTTTCAGGATGAAACGGGTGTTGTTGCACACGAGTTTTTACACACTTTGGGCTATGGCGATTTATATCGTTCATACAACGATGAAAGACCTGTATATCTTTGGTCAATAATGGGTGCTACAATACCATATCCACAGTATCCGTTAGCCTTTGAACGTATGTATTTTACTAATTGGATTACCATTGATACTATAACTGAAGATGCCGCCTTAACTCTTGATATGCAGTCTGAAAAGGATGGCAACCAGGCTTTTATTCTTAAGTCGCCCTTTAATGACCGTGAAATATTTGTAATAGAATATAGGGTAAAACCCCCAATAAATTATTCTGATAAAGACAGCTTGGATTATAAAATCGGCGGCAGCGGGGTAATTGTTTATCGTGTTAATCCGGATGTTGACAGACTCTCGAATTTAGACCCGAACAAAACAGGAATATATATCTTTAGACCGCAAAATGGTATGCCGGGCTACACAGGAAATGACCAAACCGATTCATATAATGCTTATTTGCCTTATGAGGACAGAAACAGTATAGGCAGCAGTGATTTGTCAAAGACCTTGCAAGACGGCGCATTGACATATTGTGACGGTACCAACTCAGGCATTGTAATTTCTGATATTACCATATCAAGTGACGGCAAAACTGCCACTTGTAATGTGTCAATTCCAAAGGCCGAAGATTATGATGTGTGGAATGATACAAACTGTAATATTTTAACGAGCGATAACGAAGTTGTATCTATGGTTTCTGCAAATGATGAAATATATATGATGAATTATCAAAATAAGAATTTTACATTTAGCAAGTTTGACGGTGTACAGTGGACTTTCTTTGCAAACGAAATTGCTGTTGATTCCTTTGCGAGTAACCCGATGATAATCAGATGCGGTGATTATCTTTATTTGAGTTTTACAAGTATGGCAAGCGGTTTGTATTTATACAGATATGATTTGTTATCAGGTGGGAATTGGCAAAATATTGTGAATAAATCCGATGCATATTATGACTGCACCATTATGTCGCTAAACAATGAATTATATACAGCATATATAAGTGACTATCAGTACGACTGGAACAATTTTAACAATTCAAAAACAGTCATAAATATTGCTAAATTAAACGGAAATTCATTACAAACCGTCAATACATTAACTTGTGGGCTTGTATCCGTGTTTAAGTTGTGTGAATATGACAACAGTATTCTTTTAACCTGCTTAGACAGCAGTAAAAATCAAGTGTTTGCAAAAAAGATTGACGGGAATAATGTGTATGACCTTGGCGGACCGACTGATACATGTACAAACTTTGATGTTATAACCAAAGATAGTGTTATATATATTTCAATTCCCGGTAATAACACGAAAATTGCAACGTATTTGAATAATACTTGGTGTGTTGATGAGGGTAATGGTGAAGAATCATACGAAAGCAAATTCAGTTTTTTGAATAATAAGTTATATCTTCTCACTTCTCCTCAATCGGGAAATTCGGGTTATTTGAAAATGTACTCTTATGAAAACGGTGATTATTTACAATGCGGTGAAAACATTGATACAGTCGCAAAGTCAATCTCATCAGCGACTTTGGGAAACACATTTTATGCAGGATATGTCAGGGACGGTGACGGAAAGGTGCTTGTAAAGAGCAAAACAATTACCTCAACTGCTTCCGATGAAAATTATGATTTGAACGGTGACTGTATTGTTAATTCAAATGATTATGCAATGATTCGTGAATATGCTTATTGCAAATGTTCAATGACTCAGGAGCAAAAGATAAAAGCAGACTTTAATTCCGACGGTGCAGTTGATGCTTTCGATGCAGTAATTATCGACAATTACTTGAATTCATAAGTATAAAAAATAACGGGTAAGTACGTTTTGTACCTACCCGTTTTATAATGCCGTATTATTTGTGATAATAACTTTTATTCTGCCTTGACGGCTCACAGGTTACGTTAATACCGAGCTTACCGAGAGTGTGCATATCAACATCCGCAAGAATTACCGATGAATGCATTTCGCATCCCTTAAGGCCTTGTAAAGCCTGCATTGCTTTTTCGGCGGTTGGGTTTGTGGCGGCGGAAATTGAAAGTGCAATCAAAACTTCATCTGTATGAAGAAGAGGATTGCGGTTTCCGAGATGATTAACCTTAAGGTCTTGAATCGGTTCAATAACAATAGGTGACACAAGGTCAATATCACTGCTGATTCCCGCAATTTTTTTAAGGGCGTTCAAAAGTGCTGCCGAAGACGCACCGAGCAGCGAAGAGGTCTTGCCCACCACTACCGTGCCGTCGTTAAGCTCAATGGCTGCTGCCGGTGCAGATGTTTCTTCTGCCTTTTTAAGTGCAGGTTCAACGCACTTTCTGTATTCTGGTGTAATTTCAAGCTGCTTCATTAAAAGGTCAAGGTTATTGATTTCATTTGCAACCTTTTCACCGTTTTTCTTTTTAACAAGTGCTTTGTAATATCTGCGAATAACTTCTTGCTTTGATGCCTCTTTAGTAGCCTCATCGTCAAAAATGCAGTTACCCGCCATATTAACACCCATATCCGTAGGTGACTTATAAGGTGAAGCACCGTAAATTTTTTCAAATATTGCATTAAGCACAGGGAAGATTTCAATATCACGGTTGTAGTTAACCGTTGTTTCGCCGTAAGCCTCAAGGTGGAACGGGTCAATCATATTAACGTCGTTAAGGTCGGTTGTGGCAGCCTCATAAGCAAGGTTTACAGGGTGCTTAAGCGGTAAATTCCAAATCGGGAATGTTTCAAATTTAGCATAGCCTGCTTTAATTCCTCTTTTTTGCTCATGGTAAAGCTGTGAAAGGCAAACCGCCATTTTGCCGCTGCCCGGTCCCGGAGCGGTTACTACTACAAGCGGCTGTGTTGTTTCTATGTAATCGTTTTTGCCGTAACCCTCGTCGCTGACAATTAACTGAACATCATGAGGGTAATTTTCAATTCTGTAATGTCTGTAAACTTTAATTCCAAGACCCTGCAGCTTTTCTTCAAATGAAATAGCGGACGGTTGACTGTTAAATTGTGTTAAAACAACTCCGCAAATGCGAAGACCGAAGCTTTTGTAAATATCCATAAGACGCAGAACGTCAAGGTCATAAGTAATACCGATGTCGCCGCGAATTTTGTTCTTTTCAATGTCGTTAGCGTTTATTGCAATAATCATCTCAGCACTGTCTTTAAGCTGAAGAAGCATCTTCATTTTACTGTCAGGCAAAAATCCGGGAAGAACTCTTGAAGCATGGTAGTCATCAAAAATTTTACCGCCGAATTCAAGGTAGAGCTTTCCGCCGAACTGGCTGATTCTCTCCTTAATATGTTCAGATTGCATTCGTAGGTATTTGTTATTGTCAAACCCTAATTTTGTCATATTTATTCTCCTTTTTGGATGTTACTTTCTGTTTCTTCCGTGATTCTGTTTTTTTCCTCATGTTCTTTCTTGTTGAGTACGTCAAGAACTAAAACATAAATAGCAGACACAATCGGAACGCCGAGCAAAATACCGAACATTCCACCGATATTGCCGCCGATAATTACTGCAATAAGCACCAAAAAGCCGGGAAGCCCTACTGATTTACCCACAATTTTCGGGTAAATAAAGTTGTTGTCAATGGCCTGCAAAATAAAGATAAATATAAGGAAAAAAAGCGCTTTAATCGGACTCTCAATAAAAATGATTACAAAACTGATAGCTTCGCCAATGAACGGACCGATAACCGGAACAAGTGCTGTTACACCGATTGTAACCGCAACAACGGCAGCATTTGGAAAACGGAAAATGCTCATACCGATAAAGCAAAGAGTTGCGAGAAGCGTTGCATCCGTGAACTGACCCGTGATAAATGATGAAAACGAGTTCTCGGCAACCGTACTTATGTGTAAAATGTGTTCATATACTTTATTCGGTAAAACCGCCTTTGCGAGTCTGCCGGAAAAAGCGATGATTTTTTCTTTCTGCGCAAGCACGTAAACAGCAAGAACAAAACCCAGTGCGAAATTCACCACACCTGAAATAACGGATGTGGTAACACCCATCGTTGTGTTGAAAATCTCATTTCCGTCCTTTACAGAAAATACTTTAGCAACCATTCCCTGAATTTTACTTATATCCATTTTTTCGGGATGCAGGAATTTAAGGTCAAAGTCAACACCAAGGCTTTTAAGCTTAGGCTCTGCAAATTCAATAAATCTTGTGACATATTCAGGAAATTTGCTGATAAGAAGAACTATTGCGTCTTTAAGCTGGGGAATAATGATGAGCAGTAAAAGTGCCACAAAGCCAATCGTGAGAATAATCGTTGAAATAAGGCTTACGGGGCGTAAAAGCTTTCTTATTTTCGTTCTTTTACTGTTAGCCATAAACTTGAACACGTTTTTCTCAAGGGCTTGCATGGGTACGTTAAGTATGAACGCAATGCAAAGTCCGATGATTACAGGGGCTATGATGTCAAGAACTTTAGTAATAATTGCCGCAACAATTGAAAAATGCTGAAACGCAGTGAAAAATACAACCGTAAAAACAATGATACCTAAAATTTTCTTAATATTGCTTTTGTTAAGTTCCATTTTCAGCACCTCCGATTTTATTAGATATTTTAACCGCAAAAACCTATTTTAGAAATAATACTGAAATATTATAAACGAAAAACAGATCCATTTCAAGAAATATGAGAGCCTTTTTAATTAAATAAATGTAAATATTAAACGGCAGATTTAGTTCACTTTTTACAAAGTTGAAAAAACTCGAAAAAAGTAATTGAAAATCTGCCGAAAATAGTGTACTATATTTGGTGTAACACTACTTTAGAGGGTGTTTTTTGTTTATAGTATATTTTTAATTTCATTAAGTGCTTTAACGGTGTGCGTGGGAGTGACTTCCGCATGTACATCTTTATTTTTTGTGTTTAACCAAATGGTAGGTATGTTAAAGTTTATACCGCCTGAAATGTCTGCCGTAAGGGAATCACCTATTAGTATTGTTTCATCAGGTGTTATGTTGCCGATTTTCCTTATGCAAGCGTCAAAAAATTCCTTTTCGGGCTTTTGAACTCCAATAAGCTCTGATGTAAAAACATCATCAAAATACTGCAATAAACCTGCTTTTTTCAGTCTGTTCAGTTGCTGTTCGTGAGGGCCGTTGCTTGAAGCGTAGATTTTATATTTTTTTGAAAGATAAGTTAGAATTTCCGTTGCGCCGTCAATTTTTTCGGCGCTTTTTGAAAGGTGTTCTAAAAAATGCTCTTCAAATTTTTGACCGTCTATGTGTGTTATGCCGAACTTTTCCAGAACCGTTACCCACCTGTGCCCATAAAGCTGTGACTTTGTAATTTCTCCTTTTTCAATTTGTTGCCAAAGTTCTGCATTGATTTTTTCAAAAACGGGGAATATATCATAGCCTTGGCTCAACCCAAAATCTTTGCAACTCTCTTTTATTGCATATTCGGCACATTTGCTGAAATCAAGAAGTGTATCGTCAATGTCAATGAAAATTGCTTTAATCATTTTAATCACCGTCTCAATTATATCTGATAAAACATCTTTCTTCAAGAGAAACAATAAATAATGTTTGATTTACGCAGAGTTCTTGTATATAATAAGTAAAGCAAAAGAAAGTAGAGGAAGCTTATGAATAAAGACAGTAAAATTTATAAGATAGGCCTTTTGTTTTGGACCTTTTTCAAAATAGGAGCGTTCACCTTTGGCGGCGGTTATGCAATGATACCGCTTATCAGCCGTGAAGTATCCGAAAAAAAGAAATGGATAACCGAAGATGATATTCTTGATGTTGTAGCTATTGCAGAGAGTACACCCGGTCCGATTGCCATTAACTCAGCCACTTTTGTAGGGTATAAGGTAGCCGGATTTTGGGGAGCATTCTTTTCAACTTTCGGAGTAGTGCTTCCTGCCTTTGCAATCATTACCGTAATTGCATATCTTCTCAAAAATTTTAATGATTATAGGGTTGTAAAATACGCTTTCTTCGGTATTCGTGCAGGAGTCTTAGCGCTCATTATTAAAGGTCTTTACTCTATGTATAAGCAGGTACCGAAAAATGCAGTGTCCTACATTGTAATGGGTTCTGCATTTTGCTTGGTTGCATTTTTGAATTTGCCTGTTATATATGTCCTTATCGGCTGTGCCGTGTTCGGTCTTGTGACAAGTATGATTATCAGCAGGAGGGCTGCAAAATGATTTATCTGAAGCTTTTCCTAACATTTTTCAAAATAGGTCTTTTTACTTTCGGCGGCGGATATGCAATGCTTCCGCTTATTCAGGAGGAAACACTTTCGAACGGCTGGATGACAAATACAGAGCTTATGAATTTTGTTGCCGTTTCCGAAAGTACACCCGGCCCGTTTGCTATAAATATGGCAACATTTGTCGGTACTCAGACAGGCGGTATATTAGGTGCAGTGTGTTCAACGCTCGGTGTTGTAATGCCCTCGTTCATCATTATCTTGATTGTTGCTAAGATTTATGAACAATTCAAGAAGAATAAAGCAGTTAAAGGTGTCATGACGGGCCTTCGTCCGGCTGCCGTAGGTCTTATTGCTTCAGCGGCACTTTCACTTGCAATCACCAATTTCTTTCCAAGCGGAATAAACCTTGACGTGTTCAAAAATGTTGGTTTTTATATATCCGTGGTTGTGTGCATTGTTATGACGGTTTTAGCCCTTAAAAAAGTGCATCCTGTTAAACTTATTGTTGCCTCTGCGGTAATCGGTATTGCGGCAGGCTACGCATTAAATCTTCCTTTGAATTGAGAAAGCTATGGCAGAATTAACACACAAAAAAACTGAATTAAAAGGCGTTTTAATTTTGATTATTACCGCTTTTATTTGGGGTACAGCCTTTGTGGCACAAAGCGAGGGTATGGAAGATATTGAAGCATTTACCTTCAGCGGAATAAGAATGCTTATGGGTGCGGCGGTACTTGTACCTTTTGTGATTTTTCGTGAAAGAAAAGCGGTTTCAAACTTATCTGCAGATGGAAAAATTGTCCGAAAAAAGAACAATGTCAGAACAGTCAAAAACGGATTTTTTTTAGGTGTGGTTTTGTGTATCGCAACAAATTTTCAGCAATTCGCATTTAATTACTCCACCTCGGGTAAAATTGCATTTATTACTGCACTTTATATGTTCTTTGTCCCTTTGCTTGGACTTGTTCTTAAAAAGAAAGTTTCTGCACTTACTTGGGTTTGTACGGTTCTGGGTGTGATAGGGCTTTTCTTTTTGTGTGTAAACCCTAACGATTTTATTTCGGTAAATCTCGGAGATGTTCTTTCCCTTGCCTGTGCATTTTTCTTTGCTGTACATATTCTTTTTGTTGAAAGAATTTCAGATAGCAGTGACGGTCTAACTCTTTCATGTGTCCAGTTTACGGTTGCCGGGATTATTTCGTGTGTACTGATGCTGATTTTTGAAAATCCCGAAGCCGGCTCAATTAAATCTGCAATGTTACCGCTTTTTTATTCAGGAGTTATGAGTTGCGGAATTGCATACACATTACAAATTGTAGGTCAAAAATATACACAGGCAACGGTGGCTTCATTGATAATGTGTTCGGAGTCGGTGTTTGCGGTGCTTGCGGCGGCAATTATTCTTAACGAAATACCGACACCGTTGGAAATTTTCGGTTGTGTAACAATGTTTACGGCTATTTTACTTTCACAGTCAGGAGAACTGATAACAAAAAAACTTAAGCAAAAAAGCAACAAAAAAAGGGGATAGCACCCCTTTTTTTATATGGTTTTAATTTTCACCGTGTCTGTGTTACCTGAATGCCCGTCCATTTTGCCGAGGGTAATTACAACACTGTCACCCTTTTGAAGAGAAAAAATTTCTTCAGCTTTTTTAAGAGCATATTCAATCATTTCATCTTCAGCGGAGAACTTGTCTGAAAGAATCGGAGTAACACCCCAGGAAAGAGCAAGTCTGCGCCAAACCTTTTCGTCAGTTGTCAGTCCTAAAATATCGGTGCTGGGGCGGAAACGGCTGACCATTCTTGCCGTAATTCCGCTGATTGAGCAAACAACGGTGCATTTTGAGTTCATTGCGGCTCCGAGGGAACAGGCTGTGTGTGAAACAGCGTCAAGTGTGTTTCTGATGTTAAAATCAGTGTGGTAGAACTTGTTAGAATAGTCAGTACTTTTTTCGGCAAATTCCGCAATTTCCGACATTGTCTTAACGCTTTCCTCAGGGTAATTACCTGCTGCAGTTTCACCTGAAAGCATAATTGCGGAGCTTCCGTCAAAAACCGCATTGGCAACGTCGGAAACCTCGGCTCTTGTAGGTCTCGGATTAACTATCATTGACTCAAGCATTTCCGTTGCGGTTATAACTCTCTTACCGAGCATTCTGCATTCGGTGATAAGTTGTTTTTGTATTGACGGAACCTCATGAAAGGGAATTTCCACACCCAAGTCGCCTCGTGCAACCATTATTCCGCTGCATTCATTACAAATTTCGTCTATATTTTCAACTCCTGCACGGTTTTCGATTTTTGCAATAACTTCAATATTCTCTCCGCCGTTTGATTTAAGAAAACGGTTAAGTTCTCTTATATCCTCCCCGCGGGAGACAAAGGACGCCGCAATGAAATCAACACCTAAATCTATTCCGAGCAAAATGTCTTTTTTATCTTCTTCCGAAAGGTATGGACCCGAAAGCAAACGCCCCGGAAAACTCATGCTCTTTTGATTTGACAGAACTCCGCCCGAAAGGGTTTTGCAAATCACATCGGTTTCTGTTTTGTCCGTTACCTCAAAAATCACAAGACCGTTGTTAACAAGAATTCTGTCTCCGATTTTTGTATCCTGAGGCAGTGACTTGTGCGTAACGGACACTCGTGTAGCGTCGCCGATAATGTCTTTGCTTGTAAAAGTGAAAGTGTCACCTGATAAAAGCTCGATTTTACCGTTACGAAATGTTTTTATTCTGCATTCCGGACCCTTTGTGTCAAGCATTACGGCAATAGGTAGATTTAGCTTTTCGCGAACTTTTTTGATAAGCGCCATCCGCTCGCTTTGTTGTTCTCTGCTTCCGTGTGAAAAATTAAGTCTAATTACATTTGCACCCGCAAGGCACAGCTTTTCCAGCATTTCCTCTGTTTCCGAGGCAGGTCCGAGTGTTGCAATAATTTTTGTTTTTCTCATATTTATCCCTTTTCTTTAATTTATTTAATACCGCAGTATTCGTAGCCTGCACTTTCAACAGCAGCCTTGATGTCCTCTTCGGGTACTTCTCTGCTCATTTCAATTACAACTGAGTTTGTGCTGTGGTCAGCAGTTACGGAAGTAACGCCCTCAAGCTTCATAAGAGCCTCTTTTGTATGTGCTTCGCAATGAGAGCACATCATGCCTTTTACTGTAATCTCCAATGTTTTTTCCTCCTTGATTGCTTTGATATTTGTAAATATATTTTTGTTGACTAATGTGTTTTTATTTTTTCTGTCATGCTTATTGTTGTGTATTTTGAAAAGGTTCAGCCTTAGCGCATTGCTTACAACACATACACTTGAAAGGCTCATTGCCGCCGCACCGAACATGGGATTTAATGTCCAGCCGAAAATCGGAATAAAAAGTCCTGCTGCCAGGGGGATACCGACGCAGTTGTAGAAAAATGCCCAAAACAGATTTTCACGAATATTCTTAAGTGTTGCACGGCTGAGCCTTATTGCCGCGGCAACATCCGAAAGGGAGTTTTTCATTACAACAATATCTGCCGCATCAACGGCAATGTCTGCTCCGGCTCCTATGGCAATGCCGATATCAGCACTTGTAAGGGCAGGGGCGTCGTTAATTCCGTCACCGACCATCGTAACCTTGCCGTGCTTTTTCAGTGACCTAATTACCTCTTCCTTTTCATTGGGAAGAACTCCCGCAATAACCTCATCAACGCCTGCTTCATTGCCCACGGCGTTTGCGGTTTTTTCATTGTCTCCTGTGAGCATACAAACGTGAATACCCATCTTTTTTAGGTCTTGAATAGCCTTTGCAGAGTCTTCTTTAATAATGTCTGAAACCGTGATTATTCCTAAAAATCTGTCACCCTTTGAAAAGAACAGGGGAGTCATTCCAAGCTTTGCAAATTCATTTGCCTTATTAGCGTAATAAATCGGTATTGATACGTAGTTTTTAATAAATTTAAGATTACCGGCAACACATTGCTCGCCTTTGACTGTTGCTAAAATACCGTTGCCTGCTTTCGTTTCAAAGTCGCTTGTTTCTAAAAGCGTTGTTTTGCTTTCTTCGGCTTTAATTACAATGGCTTTTGCAAGGGGGTGCTCTGATTTTATTTCAAGAGAATATGCTGTTTCCAAAAGTTCCTTTTCCGAAACATTTTCCGCAGGAATAATTTCACGTACTGCGGGCTCCCCCTTTGTAATTGTACCTGTTTTGTCGAGGGCAACGATTTGCGTTTTGCCTGCTTCTTCGAGAGATACAGCCGTTTTGAACAGAATTCCGTTTTTAGCGCCCATTCCGTTGCCCACCATTATTGCAACGGGGGTTGCAAGACCGAGAGCACACGGGCAACTGATAACAAGCACAGATATGGCTCTTGCAAGGGAGAAACCGAATGAACTGCCTGAAATCATCCAGACAGTAAAAGTAATTGCCGCAATAACAATGACTATCGGCACAAAAACACCTGAAACTCTGTCGGCAATTTTTGCTATCGGAGCCTTAGTGGCAGCGGCATCGCTTACCATTTGGATAATCTGTGAAATGGTGGTGTCTTCACCGACTCTTGTTGCCTCGCAAACCAAATATCCCGATTTGTTTATAGTAGCGGCGGAAACTCTGTCGCCCACTTCTTTATCTATGGGTATGCTTTCGCCTGTCAGTGCAGATTCGTCAATCGCACCGCTTCCATCAATTACAATTCCGTCAACAGGAACACTTTCTCCCGATTTAACTATGAATCGGTCACCGATTTTAACCTGTTCGATAGGTACTTCGGTGGGAATGTCGTTTTGAATAATAACAGCCGTTTTGGGAGCCAATTTCATAAGCCCTTTAAGGGCATCGGTAGTCTTGCCTTTTGAACGGGACTCAAGCATTTTACCGACTGTTATGAGTGTTAAAATCATTGCGGCAGATTCAAAATAAAATTCGTTCATATAATTCACGGCAGCAATATGATTGCCGTGTAAAACAGATTCGCTCATAGCAAAAAGCGCGTAAACGCTGTAAATGAATGACGCAGCAGCACCCAGAGCAACAAGGGTGTCCATATTCGGCGCACCGTGAAGCAGTCCCTTAAAGCCGCTGATGAAGAATTTTTGGTTGATTACCATAATTAAAGCGGTTAAGAGTAATTGATAAATACCCATGGCAACGTGATTTTCCGCAAAAGAAGGCGGGAGGGGCCAGTTCCACATCATGTGACCCATTGAAACATACATTAGCGGAATTAACAGAACCAAAGATGCAATTAAACGTATTTTTATTTTGGGAGTTTCTTCGTCTTTAAGTGTGTCGTCATAGTCTTTGGTTGATTTTTTTTCTTTTTCACCTTTTAACGTTGCACCGTAGCCCGCATCTGTCACGGCTTTTATTATTTCCGCAGAACCGGCCGTGCCCTCAACACCCATTGTGTTTGTTAAAAGGCTGACGGAACAGGCAGTAACACCCGATATATGTGAAACGGCTTTTTCAATGCGTGATGCACATGCGGCACAGCTCATTCCCGTTATGTTGTATTGCTCCATTTTTTTCTCCTTATTTCATAAGCTTTTGAAGTGTGCCCACAAGTTCCGAAATTACTTCATCATTACCGTTTCTGATGTTGTCGGCAACACAAGATTTAATATGATTTTCAAGTAAAACCTTGTTAAAACTGTTAAGTGCCGAGGTTGCCGCTGAAACCTGGGTTAAAATATCCGTGCAGTACGCACCGCTCTGCAGCATGCCCTCAATCCCGCGAATTTGACCCTCAATTCTTTTGAGCCTGTTCATTAAATCTTTGATTTCGGTTTCGTTTCTGTCCTTGTGCTTGCCTGAACAGCAAACGCACTCTTCATTTAATATGTTTTCCATAATTTATTCCCTGTCTCT
>CAMFPJ010000028.1 GCA_945971755.1 uncultured Clostridia bacterium | reverse complement strand
GATTTGACATAAATGTTTGTCTCATGGAAGAAGTTGAAAAAAAAGATGAGTCAAAAAATGACGACAGTAAATATTCAGACATTACTTCTCCTGTTTTTTCCTTTGACAATTTTATAGTCGGCAGTTCAAATAATATGGCTTTTTCCGCATCAAAACGTGTTGCTGAAAATCCGGGACTTGTTGCGTTTAACCCTCTCTTTATTTACGGTAATTCAGGTCTTGGTAAAACTCATCTTCTTAATGCAATTATTGAAAAGATGAAAGAGAAAAATAATAATGCAAATATTCTTTACACAACAAGTGAAGATTTTACCAACGAGCTTATTATTTGCATAAACACAAAAAACACAGATGTTTTTCATAACAAATACAGAAACTGTGATGCTCTTTTAATTGACGATATTCAATTTATTGCGGGAAAAGAAAGTACAGAGGAAGAATTTTTCCATACTTTTAATACTCTTGTTAAAGACGGTAAACAAATTGTATTAACATCTGATAAAAAACCAAATGAAATTCCTAAAATTGAGGAAAGACTTCGCACAAGATTTGAAAGCGGACTTATTTGTGATATTCAGCCGCCTGATTTTGAAACAAGAGTTGCTATCATTAAAAATAAGGCAGATTTTCTTCATCTTGAAATGCCAAAAGAAGTAAGCTTCTTTATTGCGGAAAATATTAAAAGCAATATTCGCCAGCTTGGAAGTGCGGTAAAAGGAATTTATGCATATTGCGACATTAACGGAATAAAAACACCCACTGTCGATATTGCAAAAGAAGCGCTTAAAGATATTCTTATTACAAGTCTTCCCGTTTCCGTAATTAACGAAAACATCATCGAAAAGGTTGCCGAAACTTTCGGCGTAACCGAAGAACATATTAAAAGTGAAAAGCGCGATGCTAAAATTAACGAAGCAAGACAAGTTGCAATGTTTGTAATACATGAAATTACAGGCCAGTCACAACAGGCAATCGGAGATATTTTCGGCAGAAACCATTCAACTGTAAATAACTCATTCAAAAATGTCCAGAAAAAAATAGACTCTGATATTAAATATAAAAATTTAATCAATGACATTATTAAAAATGTTAACGGTTAATTTTCAACTTTTTTTTCAACATTTTTTTAGTTTTCAACAAATGAGTTTTAGACAAGTTAATTATTAACATTTTTATTAACATTACTTCAAAAAGTTTTCAAAGATAAAAATTTAATAATTTTGTTGATTTATAAAGGTAAAACAGAGTTTTCGACAGTTTGTCCGACTCTAATACTAATACTTAACATTTTTTATTATTTATTCAGTAATTTAACGTAAAGGAGATAAAAATATGAAATTTACATGTTCGTCAAATATTCTTTCTGAAGCTTGCATTAACGTTCAGCGTGCAACTTCATCAAAAAGCACAAATCTTCCCACAATTGAAGGTATTCTTATTAAGGCTGAAAATGACAGAATAATGCTAACGGGATATGACCTTGAGGTAGGAATTATTACTTCGGTTGAAGGCAGAGTTGAAAATACCGGCAGTGTTATTCTTAACGCTAAAATTCTTTGCGATATTTTAAGAAACGTTCCGGATGAAATCGTTTCAATCGAATGTGATGACAGACTTATCTGTAAAATTAAGAGCGGTGACAGTGAATTCTCAATTATGGGATTTTCTGAAACCGATTATCCTGAACTTCCAACGGTTTCAGGCGGTTTTCCGATTGTTATTCAAGGTGAACTTCTTAAAGATATGATTAAAAAAACAATTTTTGCGGCAGCTGAGAATGATTCAAAGGTTATTCATACAGGTGTGCGATTTGAGGTTGTTTCGGGTAATATACGTTTAGTTGCGGTTGACGGCTATAAGCTTGCCATCAGAAATGAAAAGATTGATTATTCCGGCGATGAAAAAACTTTTGTTGTACCGAAGAAAACTCTCAATGAAGTTGTAAAACTTATCGGTGACGGTGTGGAAACCGTTTCAATGATTGTTGCACAAAGACATATTCTTTTTGAATGCGGTAATTACGTAATTGTTTCAAGGCTTTTAGAGGGTGAATTTTTAAGTTATAAGAGTGCAATACCCACTACTGCTAAAACAGAGGTTAAAATAAACACAAGAAATATTATCAGTGCTATTGAAAGAACTTCTCTTATTATTACTGAAAGAGTTAAAAGTTATGTCCGCTGCATTTTTGATAATGATTCAGTAAGAATTTCAAGTACAACTGCCCTTGGCAATGCAAATGACAGAATGATTGCAGAACTTCAGGGTGAAAGAGTTGAAATCGGCTTTAATAACAAATATCTTCTTGATGCTCTCAAGGTTTGTGATACAGATGAAGTAATTTTCCGTCTTAACGGTTCAACTTCGCCTCTTATTATTGTTCCGGACAGTGACAATTCACTTATTTATGAAAAATCTTTCTTATTTATGGTTTTACCGGTTAGGATGAACTGATAAATGAAAATTTCTGCACGAGTTAAGGCTTTTCCCACAAAACAAGTTAAAATTGACACTGATTTTATTAAGCTTGATGCATTTCTGAAGCTTTGCGGAGCAGTAATGACAGGCGGTCACGCAAAATCAGTTATTATAGACGGAGAAGTTTTTGTAAACGGTGAAATATGCCTTATGAGAGGAAAAAAACTTCATAAGGGTGACAAAGTTAAATTTGACGGTACTGTTTTTGAGGTTGTTTAATGTTTATCAGTGAAATAAAAATTGAAAATTTCAGAAACATTGACTTTATAGGTATTTTTCCCGATAAAAAAATAAATGTAATTTACGGTGAAAACGGTCAGGGAAAAACAAATTTACTTGAAAGTATCTGGCTTTTTACGGGATGTAAAAGTTTTCGCACTTCAAAAGACACAGAGCTTGTAAATTTTAATTCTGAAAATTCTAAAGTTTCAATTGAATTTGAAACAGACTTAAGAACTAACAGTGCATCAGTTTTTATTGATAAAAAACGTCATGCTTCTCTTAACGGAGTTATGCTTTCATCTCCCAGAGAACTAATAGGTAAATATTACAGTGTAGTATTTTCGCCGGTTCATCTCTCACTTATTAAAGATGGGCCTGTTAACCGCCGAAAATTTTTAGATACGGCAATAAGTCAAATTGATGAAACCTATGCTAAAAAGTTAACTTACTATAATCACCTCATAAATCAAAAGAACGCTTTGCTTAAAAATGCCTCTGAAGATTCTTCGTTGCTTGATACGTTTGATATTTGGGATGAAAAAATAGCAGAAGCAGGTGCAAATGTAATTAAAAGCAGAATTGATTACGTTAAAATGCTTGAAGAAATTTCAAAAGATATTTACAGCGGTATTTCGGGTGAACGTGAAGAACTTAAAATTACTTACGCAAGTAATATCCGTTACGACAGCGAAAGTATTGAAAGTATAAAAGATAAATTTTACAAAAATTTGCAGAAAAGCCGTTCAAACGACCTTTATCTTAAAAATACAACCTGTGGTCCGCACCGTGACGATATTGAAATTTTTATTAAAGGTATTTCTGCAAGAAAATACGGTTCGCAAGGTCAGCAAAGAAGTGCTTCATTGGCGCTGAAGCTGGGTGAAGCCGAAATAATCAAAATAATTAAAGGTGAACACCCTGTAATTTTACTTGATGATGTTATGAGCGAGCTTGACCTTACCAGACAAAATTATATACTTAACAAAATAGATAATAAACAAGTTTTTATTACCTGTTGTGAAAAAGAAACCGTTTCTCGACTTTGTGCGGGCAAGGTTTATAAAATTGAAAACGGAAACGTGGTGGAATAATGCTTGTAAATATCGGTCAGGATAAAATGATTACCGACAGTGAGATTATTGGCATTTTTGATCTTGATAATACAACTGTTTCAAAAGCTACGAGAGATTATATAAATTTTTCGGTAAAAGAAAATGAATGTGTAACCGTTTCAATGGAAGATTTGCCGAAATCATTTATTGTTTGTGAAAAAGAAGAAAGAAGAACAGTTTACATTTCGCCTTATAATACTGCTACGGTTTATAAAAGATTGGAAAGTAAGAAAATTTATTAGTTAATAATTTGTATTCAAATAAATACGGAGGAAAAAATGAGCGAAGAATTGAAAAATGTCTTAGAAGACGAAGAAATGAATACTCTTGTAACCGAAGAATACGGTGCAGATGCGATTCAGGTCTTAAAAGGTCTTGAAGCAGTAAGAAAACGTCCCGGTATGTACATAGGTTCAACGGGACCTAAAGGTCTTCATCATCTGGTTTATGAAATTGTAGATAACTCAATTGACGAAGCATTGGCAGGTTATTGCTCACACATTGAAGTTGAAATTTTACCCGGTGATATTATTACTGTTCGTGATAACGGACGAGGTATTCCTGTAGGAATAAATGAGGAAGAGGGTCTGCCTGCCGTAACCGTTGTTTTAACAGTACTTCACGCAGGCGGTAAATTCGGCGGAAGCGGATATAAGGTTTCCGGCGGTCTTCACGGTGTTGGTTCTTCGGTTGTTAACGCACTTTCGGAATGGTTTGAGGTTGAAGTAAGTCAGAACGGTCATGTTTACAAACAAAGATTTGAACGTGGTAATATTGTTTCCGACCTTGAAATTATCGGTGATACCGATGAAACAGGCACGTTTATTCGTTTCAAGGCTGACCCTGAAATTTTTACTGAAACAACTGTTTATGAATATGAAGTTTTGCAAAGACGTCTTCGCGAACAGGCATTTCTTAACGCAGGTCTCAGAATTTCACTTACGGACAAGCGTGATGAGAATAATATTATTGAAGAGGTTTATTGCTATGAGGGGGGTATCCGTTCTTTCGTAGATTTTATCAATACCTCAAGAGGTTTAACACCTGTTCATGATGAAATTCTTCATTTCTCAACCGTTCAGGGTGACAGAAGTGCGGAAGTTGCAATTTCTTATAATGACGGATATAACGAAATTATTCTTTCCTTCGCCAACAATGTACGTACTATTGACGGCGGTACTCATGAAGACGGCTTCAAAACTGCCCTTACAAAAGTTTTCAATGATTACGGAAGAAAATTCAAACTGCTCAAAGATAATGACAAAAACCTTTCAGGTGACGATGTTAGAGAGGGCTTAACAGTCGTTATAAGTGTAAAGCTTACAGAAGCAGAGTTTGAAGGTCAGACTAAAGGAAAACTCGGTAATACGGAAATGAAATCTCTTGTAAACAAAATGCTTTATGAGAAGATGATGACATATTTCGAAGAAAATCCACAGGTTGCAAAAACAATTTTCACAAAAGCACTTGACGCGTCAAGAGCCCGTGAGGCAGCAAGAAAAGCAAGAGACAGCGCAAGAAGAAAAACTGCTTTTGAGGGCGGTTCACTCCCGGGAAAGCTTGCAGATTGTATTGAAAGAAATCCGGAACTTACGGAAATCTTTATTGTCGAGGGTGACTCTGCGGGCGGCTCCGCTAAAGAGGGCAGAGATAACAGAATTCAGGCAATTCTTCCTCTTTGGGGTAAAATGCTTAACGTTGAAAAGGCAAGAATTGACAAGGTTATCGGTAACGATAAATTAACTCCCGTTGTTTTGGCGCTCGGCACGGGTATTGGTGAAGAATTTGATATTTCAAAAATCAGATATCACAAAATAGTAATTATGGCGGATGCCGACGTTGACGGCCAGCATATCAGAACACTTCTTTTAACGTTTTTCTTCAGATATATGCGTCCTCTCATTGACGAGGGCTACATTTACATTGCACAACCGCCTCTTTTCAAGCTTTCAAAAGGCAAACGCCACGAATATGCTTATTCTGATGAACAGCGTGATAGACTTATCGAAGAATTAGGCGGTAGCTGTGACATTCAGCGTTATAAAGGTCTTGGTGAAATGGACCCGGAACAGCTTTGGGAAACAACAATGGACCCTGCAACAAGAGTTATGCTTCGTGTTACTCTTGAAGACGCTATGGAAGCAGACGAAACTTTCTCAATACTTATGGGTGATAAGGTGGAGCCCAGACGCGAGTTTATTGAGAAAAACGCAAAATATGTTCAAAACCTTGATATATAAGATAAAGAGGAATTAAAATGGCAGTAAATAAAAATGTAAATCACAATCTCGGTGATTACGTTCCGCTTGAAGCACAGAACATTGTAAATGTTGAAATCAATAAGGAAATGAGAAATTCATTTCTTGATTATTCAATGTCTGTTATTACATCGCGTGCGCTTCCGGACGTTCGTGACGGCTTAAAGCCCGTTCACAGAAGAATTCTTTACACAATGTACGAAAACGGACTTTACCCTGACAAAGCATACCGTAAATGTGCTGACACAGTAGGTTCGGTTCTCGGTCGTTACCATCCGCACGGTGACGCATCTGTTTATGATGCAATGGTACGTTTGGCACAGAATTTCTCAATGAGATATGTTCTTGTTGACGGTCACGGTAACTTTGGTTCTATTGACGGTGACCCTGCTGCTGCATACCGTTACACAGAGTCAAGAATGAGTAAAATCGCTCTTGAAATGCTTACCAATATTGACAAAGACACAGTTGATTTTACAACTAACTATGATGACCGTCTTAAAGAGCCCACCGTTCTTCCGTCAAGGTACCCGAATTTGCTTGTTAACGGTTCAACGGGTATTGCCGTCGGTATGGCAACAAATATTCCGCCTCATAATATGAGTGAGGTTATTGACGGAATTTGCTGTGTGATTGACAATCCCGACGCTTCACTTGACGACATTATGGAGCACATCAAAGGTCCTGATTTCCCAACTGAAGGTATTATTATGGGTAAAGCAGGCATCCGTGCGGCTTATGCCACAGGCAGAGGTAAAATTACTCTCAGGGGCAGAGCCGAAATTGTTGAAAATGAGAAAAACGGAAGATTTCAAATCATAATCACAGAGCTTCCGTATCAGGTAAATAAAGCAAGACTTATTGAGTCAATGGCGGACCTTCATAAAGACAAAAAAATTGAAGGTATGTCCGATATTAACGATTACTCGTCACAGCGAGGCGGCGGTATCAGAATTGTTATTGACTTAAAGCGTGACGCTAACCCCCAGGTAATTCTTAACCAGCTTTACCAAATGACACAGCTTCAGATTTCTTTCGGAATTATTCAGTTGGCACTTGTTAACGGTGAGCCTAAAATTCTCACACTTAAAGAAATTATTGAGCAGTATATTAAGTTCCAATGTGAAATTATCACAAGAAGAACGCAGTTTGACCTTAAAAAAGCTCAGGCAAGGGAACATATCCTTGAAGGTCTTGCCCGTGCTATTGATATTGTTGACGAAATTATTGCAACAATTCGTGCCTGCAAGGGCGGAAAGTCCGAAGCCAAGCAGGCAATTATGGATAAATTTGATTTTGACGACCCACAGGCAACTGCCATTGTCAATTTCCAGTTAGGTCAGTTAGCAGGTCTTGAAATCAATAAGATTATTGCCGAGCGTGATGAATTAAAGGCAAAAATCGCAGAATACCTTGATATTCTCTCTTCTGACACAAAAGTTAAGGAAATTGTTAAAACAGAGCTTTTTGCAATTCGTGATAAATTCGGTGATGAAAGAAAAACCGAGATTTCCAGTGTTGCGGGTGAGGTTGACATTGAAGACCTTATTCCTGAAGAAGATTGCGTTTATACTCTTACGCAAATGGGTTACATTAAACGTCAGCCTGTTGACACTTATTCGGTTCAGAACCGCGGCGGTAAAGGCGTTAAGGGAATGTCAAGGCGTGAAGAGGATATTGCGGATACAATGTTTATTGCTTCTTCACACGATTACATTTTGTTCTTTACAGATGCAGGTAAAATGTACCGTCTTAAAGGTTACGAAATTCCGGAAGGAAGCCGTAACAGTAAGGGTATGAATATTGTAAATATTTTACCCATCACCACCGAAGAAAAAGTTACTGCTATGCTTAAAGTTCCCGATTTCGGAGAAGATAAATATTATCTTTGTATGGCAACAAAGGGCGGCGTAATTAAAAGAACAAAGCTTGATGATTATAAAAATATCAGAAAATCAGGTATTATTGCAATTAACCTTGATGAAGGTGACGAGCTTCGCTGGGTACGTCTTACTGACGGCGAGCAGAATCTTATGGTTGCAACTCGTGACGGAATGAGTATTTGCTTTAAGGAAGACGACGCTCGCTGCATTGGTAGAACTGCTCGTGGTGTTAAGGCAATTACACTCTCTGAGGGCGACGAAGTTGTCGGTATGATAGTATTCTCAGACAGCGGTAAAGTGTTAACTGTCAGCGAAAAAGGATACGGCAGAAGAAGCGATGTTTCAAATTACCGTATTCAAAACCGTGGCGGCAAGGGTCTTACTAACTACCATACAGAGCAGAATGGCAAGGTTTGCGCAGTTGATATGATTGATGATGACAAGGATATCATTATGATTTCATCTGACGGAATTATAATTAGGCTTTTGGCTTCACAGGTTCGCGAGTGTAACAGACCTGCAAAGGGTGTTATCCTTATGAAAGTTAAGGAAAATGAAAAGGTTGTTACACTTTCAATTGCAGAACATGAAAAAGAAGAGGAACTCTCTGAGGATGTTGTGGAACAATAAAAATCTTAGCATGATTAAACGAAAGGAATAATATCATGAAAGACGAGAAGAATATGGAAAATTTTCAGGAAGCAGAAACAGAATTAGAAGCAGAAATTGAAGAAAATGCGGAAACTGAAGAGACTGCGTCAAATCCGAAAAAAAAGAAAAAGCGAAAAAAAATACTCTTATTGATTTTACTTTTGTTTGTTTTGTTGCTTATCCCTGTAATTATATTTATTGACCATAAATTAAGTCTTATTGATTACGACCCGGGTCTTGACTATACTCTTAATACCGATCAGTCGTTTGTTGATGACGAAAAAGTAGATTTCGGTGAAATTGATGATGTTACCGGTTCAAGTTATCAGGAAATACTTAAAAACTGGGCACTCAACTCCGAAGCACCGAAAATGAGTAATAAAAATGTTATCAATGTATTGCTTATCGGCAGTGATGCTTCCGCAAAAGAATCAGGCCGTGCTGATGTTATGGAAAACGGCAATACAGACGTTATGATGCTTGTTTCAATTAACACTAAGGATAAAACAGTCAAACTTGTTTCATTTATGCGTGACAGTTACACTTACTTGACAGGCTTTGACAGATTTGCAAAGCTTAATGCGGCTTGTGCAAACGGCGGTCCTGCTTACCTTGTTGACACAATTGAAAATGACTACAAAATTGAAATTGACGGTTATGTAATGGTTGACTTTGACTCTTTTGTTCAGTGTATTGACATTGTGGGCGGAGTTACGGTTGATGTTCCTGCCGGTGTTGGTAAATCTCTTAATATTCCTTACGGTGAAAACGTTCTTCTTGACGGTGAACAGGCACTTAATTTCTGCAGAGTAAGAAAGCTTTATGCTGACGGTGACATTTCAAGAACGGCCAATCAGCGTAAGGTTGTTAATTCGCTTATCAGTTCCTGCAAAACCGCATCAATTTCTCAGATTAACGATGTGCTTGATACAATTCTTGCCAATGTCCGTACATCTTTCGGTAAGAAAGATATTTTGAGTTATGCAACGTCTGCTTTGGCTAACAATTGGGCAAACTTTACAATCACACAAAGAACAATGCCCACAGCAGACACAAGATACGGATATTCAGGTTCGGCATGGATTTGGGTTGTTGACTACCCGCTTGCTGCACAGAAACTCCAAACAGAGCTTTACGGTCAAACAAATATCAAACTTCCTGAAAACCGCACAACAGCAATTACAGTTATGGGCGGTTACGTTACGGAAGATAAAGGCAACTAAAAGGGGCTTTTAGATGAATAATTATCCAAACGGACAAAACTTTACACAGAATGGAAATATCGGGCAGCCAAACGGCATGCCCGTTTACCCTGTTGGGCAAAACAGTCCGCAACAGCAATATCCCGGACAGCCGGCTTATATTCCTGTTTATCCGGCGCCGCCTGTCTTTGACCCCAAGAAAGAAGAAAAAAGAAAGAACAAAAAAATTCTTTCCTCAATGGGCTTTTGTTTCGGACTTTCAATTATACTTTATGTTGTTCTTTCAATAGTTCTTGTTTTTGCGGTTATGGGAATTTCAAAATTTTTCCCTGCGGCAAAGCTTTTACTTGATGACTCAACGGGAACATACGCTTATGAGGGAATTGGTTCGATACTGATTTTAGGCGGTCCGTTCTTAATTTCGCACTTAATTCTTAAATCAAAAAAACTTACCGGCATTTTGCCATTTGGAACAACATATAACAAAAAAGCGTCAATATCACTTGTAATGATGATGACGCCTGTTGTGCTTATTTCGTCAATTCTTATCAACCTTGTTTCAATGCTCTTTCAGGAGGCAGTAGGACTTACTTTTGAAAGCGGACTTGAAGATTTGTCGGTTAACGGAGTGGGCGGAGCATTTGCACTTATTATTTCAATTGCGTTTATCCCTGCAATTATTGAGGAATTTTGCATCCGCGGAGTAGTTCTTCAACCCCTGCGTAGATATGGCGACTTTTTTGCTATTATGATGTCGTCAATAATTTTCTCAATTCTTCACGGAAATATGGTTCAGATTCCTTACACAATTGTAGCAGGTTTTTATTTTGGCTATGTTTGTGTCGCAACGGGAAGCCTTTGGCCGTCAATTGTTCTTCACTTTATTAACAATTTATTTTCCGCAATTGAGTTAATTGTTTTAGAGAATTTCAGCGAAGAGGTTGCAAATACCGTTACTTTGGTAATGCTCGGTGTTCTTGTTTTAGTCGGAATTGCCGGCGGTGTAATATTCTTTAAGATGAACTATAAAACAAAGCTTCAAAAGGGAGTAACTACTCTTAAAACAAGAGAAAAATACGGAGCTGTGCTCTCTAACCCCGCAATGATTATTGCAATTGTGATAATGCTTATTATTACCGCAACAAGCGTAAGCTCCTCCGGTGCGTAAAATGGAAAAAGAAGATTTTATGCGATATGCATTGAGTTTAGCAAAACTCAGTGCGGAAGAAAACGAAGTTCCAATCGGCGCCGTTGTTGTTTGTGACGGTAAAATAGTCGGTGAGGGAAGAAACAGACGTGAAACAGTTAAAAATGCACTTCACCACGCGGAAATTGAGGCAATAGACAATGCTTGTAAAAATCTCGGCGGCTGGCGGCTTTGGAAGTGTGACTTGTACGTTACATTAGAGCCTTGCCCAATGTGTGCAGGCGCAATAATAAATTCAAGAATTAAAAATGTTTACTTTGGAGCATTTGACATGAAAAACGGCGCTGTCGTTTCAAAAGCGAGGCTTTTTGACACAGATTTTACCCATAAGCCGAATTTTGAAGGCGGTGTACTCGAAAGCGAGTGCTCTGTTATTTTAACTGATTTTTTCAAACAATTAAGAAAAAGTAAGGAATAAATGAGGTGCGTTTATGAGCACGATTGCAGCAATTTCAACGGGAATGGCGGCAGGCGGAATAGGTATTGTTCGCATTTCCGGGGAAAAGGCAATCAAAATTGCAGACAGTATTTTCAGTTCGGTAAGCGGTAAGAAAATTGCCGATATATCGGGCTATTCTGCACTTTACGGAAAAGCTCACGACGGAAATGAGGTGCTTGACACTTCCGTAGCACTTCTTTTCAGAGCGCCGAAAAGCTATACGGGTGAGGATGTTGTTGAAATTTCATGTCACGGCGGACTTTACGTTACAAAAAGAGTTCTTCGTGCGGCGCTTTCTGCGGGAGCAGTTCCTGCGGAGCCGGGGGAATTTACAAAACGCGCTTTCTTAAACGGTAAAATGGACTTAACCGGTGCGGAATCTGTTATGAGTATTATTTCCGCTCAGGGTGCGGAGGCTGAAAAAATTGCTTTAGGTATTTTGGAAGGCGAGCTTTTCCGTGAGATTAAGGGAATTTCCGATAAGCTGCTTTACAATATGGCTCTGCTTTCGGCGTGGGTTGATTATCCTTATGAAGAAATTGAAGAATTATCTGCAGAAAATCTTGGCGAAAGTGTAAATGAGAGCATAGAAAAGCTCCAAAAGTTAATAAATAACTATGATGCGGGAAGAATTATTATGGAGGGTGTTGATACGGCAATAGTCGGCAGACCGAATGTGGGTAAGTCAACACTTATGAATCTGCTTTCGGGAACCGAACGTTCAATAGTAACCGATATTGCAGGTACGACCCGTGATATTGTTGAAGATACGGTGACTCTTGGCGGTTTGGTGCTTCATTTATCTGACACAGCAGGTGTTCACGAAACTGACGATACTGTTGAAAGCATAGGAGTTGACAGAGCAATAAAATGTCTTGAAAATGCTCAGCTTGTGCTTGCGGTGTTTGACGCAAGCCGAGAATTTTCAGATGATGACAGAAAGTTAACGGCACTTTGCAAGGGCAGAAAAGCCATTGGCATAGTTAATAAAACCGATTTAGTTGAAAATTATCTAAACGCTGAATTGGAAGAAAATTTTTCTAAGTTAATTTTTATCTCAGCCAAAACAGGCGATGGTAAAGACGAACTTGAAAAGGCGGTGGCCGACCTTCTCGGAACGGCGGAATTTGACACAAGCGCCGCAACGGTCATTAACGAGCGACAGTTTGAGTGCTGCAGAAAAGCACTTGATGCACTGATTGACGCAAAAAACGCTATTGATATGGGTCTTACAATGGACGCAGTTACGGTTTGCCTTGACAGTGCAGTGGAAAACCTTCTTGTATTAACAGGTGAAAAAGCAACTGAATCAGTTGTTAATGAAATATTTGCACATTTTTGTGTAGGAAAATAAAGGAGTAATTATTATGGGTTGCAACGGAAATTGCGGTAGCTGTTCAGAAAGCTGTGAAAGCAAACAGCAGGATATGCACATTCCGCTCAATGAAATGAGCAGTGTTAAAAAAGTTATAGGTGTTGTAAGCGGTAAAGGCGGCGTAGGCAAAAGCCTTGTTACCTCAATGCTTGCAGTAACGGCACAGACAATGGGTTACCAGTCGGCAGTTCTTGACGCTGACGTTACAGGCCCCTCAATTCCGCAGGCATTTGGTATTCACGGAAATGCAGAGGGTGACGAAACGGGACTTTACCCCAGAGAGTCAAAACTCGGCGTAAGAGTTATGAGTGTTAATCTTCTTCTTGAAAAAGAGGACCAGCCTGTGGTTTGGCGCGGCCCCGTAATTTCAGGACTTATTCATCAGTTCTGGCAGGAGGTTGTTTGGGGCGACGTTGACTATATGTTTGTTGACATGCCTCCCGGAACAGGTGATGTTCCGCTTACGGTTTTTCAAAGCCTTCCTGTTGACGGAATAATTATTGTAACAACACCTCAGGACCTTGTTACCATGATTGTTAAAAAAGCGGTTAATATGGCAAAAATGATGAATGTGCCAATTCTCGGTATCGTTGAGAATATGAGCTATTACGAGTGCCCGGACTGCGGCAAAAAGCACAGCATTTTCGGAGAAAGCAAGCTTGATGATGTTGCAAGTGATATGGGTATTCCCGTTCTTGCAAAATTGCCGATTAACCCCGTTAATGCATCACTTGTTGACAAGGGCGCTATTGAACTTTGTGAAGAAAAGCAGTTTGAACAGATTATTAAAACTCTTGCAGAATAAAAAATTCTTGGGGTTGTAAAAAAAGTGCAGACCGCATAAAACCCCATATATAAATAAAGGTTTTATAATACCCCAAATCAACATTTAATCACAAAAAGGCAATAAAAGTCTAAAAACAG
>CAMFPJ010000027.1 GCA_945971755.1 uncultured Clostridia bacterium | reverse complement strand
ATTGGGCATTGACTCTTAACACGGCGTTCAATAATCATACTCCCGACTTTATCGTAAATACCGGCGACCTTGTTGATAACGGCGGGGACTTTGTAGAGTGGAAGAGAATGTTTAATTCTGCTTCCGAGGAACTTATGAGCACTGCTCTTATGAGTGCGTCCGGCAACCATGAGGCACGCGGTGACTTCGCATTGGTTAACAACTTTGTCTTTTCGGGAATTGACGAACAGGATACAGTTACCGGAGTCTACTATTCATTTGATTACAACATTGCTCACATTGCAATTCTTAACTCAAATGAACTAAATTCTTCAAACGGCCTTTCAGATGAACAGATTGAATGGCTGAAAAATGATATGAATTCTTCCGATAAGCCTTGGAAATTTGTAGCGCTCCACAAAGCTCCTTACTCAAACGGTTCTCACTTTGACGACAAAGACGTTGAAGCGATTCGCGCGCAGCTTCAAACTCTTATGCCGGAGTTGGGTATTGACCTTGTTCTTCAGGGACATGACCATGTATTTATGCGCACAGATGTTATGAACAACAATGCTGTTGTTGAAACCAAAACACAGACTCTTGTTTATAACGGCCTTGAATACACCTCAAAAATCAATCCTGACGGAACAATTTATTCAATTAACGGTACCGCAGGCAGTAAGCATTATGAGCCAAAGCCGGCTGAAGAAACTGCAAACTCTTTCCCGTCCGGAGAAACTGTCATCTCAATAGATATTCCGTCATATTCATACATTCAGATTGACCGGGGAAATCTTTACTTTGACTCTTATGGAGTAAATGCAGACGGCACAGAGGAAAGACTTGACAGTTTTGCTATTTCTAAAGTCGTTACACTTCCGGACGGAACAGTAATTGACGGTTCAAGCGGAAATACCGTTGTCGATTCAAACAACGGAAATGATGCTAATGACGTAATTGCTGACAATATTGCAAATACATTCCGTAATAATAATGTTCACGCTTTCCTTCTTTATATTTTAATTGCTTTTGCAGGAACAACTGCTTTGATTACAACTGTTGTTATTGTTAAAAGAAGAAAAGAAGAAATATAAATCACCTTAAAGCAAAACGGCAGAAGTCATTTCTGCCGTTTTTTATTTAATAATATGCTTGACTCTCTATTTCAGTTTTGTTATAATACATAAGATATCGGAAAACACATTGAAAAAGAGAGTAGATTAAGCAAGTAAACTAAAAAGAGAATTGTGCCATGGCTGAAAGCACATAAGTCAAAAGTTTAATTGAAGTTCACTTTGGAGTGGTGTTGCTGAATTCAGTAGGTAACAACGTGTTACTCACGTTACAGAGTACAGGAGTGTTTGCTTCATGCAAAAAATTGGGTGGTACCACGGCTATTTCGTCCCATACGTTTCTGCGTATGGGATTTATTTTTTTCATAAACTTGTTATCAAATTATTATTCCAATACATGAAAGGAAGATGAAATTGAAAGAGAAACTTGAAGCTATCCGCAACAAAGCGGAAGCAGAACTCAAAGAACTTACTTCTGCTGAACAGCTTGAAAATTTCAGAGTTCAAGTTCTTGGTAAAAAGGGCGAACTTACATCAATTCTTAAGATGATGGGTTCACTCTCCGCTGAAGAAAGACCGATTATGGGTCAAAAGGCAAATGAAGTAAGAGCTTTTCTTGAAGAAAAAATTACAGAGAAAGCAAACGAACTTAAACAGAAAGAAATGCAAATGGAAATTGACAGTATGCCGATTTTCGACATTTCAGCCCCCGCTGACCTTTCTCGCGGTTCTTACCACCCCATTACACTTGTTCAACGTGAGTGCGAAAGAATTTTTAAGTCTATGGGCTTTACAGTTGAAGATTACAGTGAAGTTGTTACCGACTATGAGTGCTTTGAATCGCTTAATATTCCAAAGCACCACCCGGCAAGAGATATGCAGGACACCTACTATCTTGAAAACGGTCAGTTATTAAAATCGCAGACTTCAGCCGCACAGAACGCCATTTACAGAAAATACAAGGACGCACTTGTTAACGACGGTGTTCCCATTAAAGCAATTTTCCCCGGCCGCTGTTTCAGAAACGAAGCAACCGACGCTTGCCACGAAAACACTTTCTTCCAAATGGAAGGTGTTATGGTTGATAAGGATATTTCCATTTCAAACCTTATCTACTTTATGAAAACAATGCTTTCGGAAGTTTTCCAAAAAGATATAAAGGTAAGACTTCGCCCGGGCTTTTTCCCCTTCGTTGAACCGGGCTTTGAGCTTGACATAAGCTGTCTTATTTGCGGCGGTGAGGGTTGCCCCTCCTGCAAGCACTCCGGATGGCTTGAGCTTTGCCCCTGCGGTATGATTCACCCTGAGGTTCTCAAAGCGGGCGGAATCGACCCTGAGGAATACACAGGCTTCGCATTCGGCCTCGGTCTTACAAGGCTTGCTATGATGAAGTACGGAATTAAAGATATTCGTGATTTGAACTCCGGTAAACTCTCGAGTCTTTCGCAGTTTACCGATGATGAATAAGAAAGGAGAGAACTTACATGTTTTTATCAATGAACTGGATTTCAGATTTTGTAGATTTAACAGGTCTTGACAAGCTTGACCTTATCCACCGCTTCTCTCTTTCTACTGCTGAAGTTGAAAACGAAATTTTTATGAAAGGCTCCGACATTTCGGGAATTGTTGTTGCTGAAATTAAATCAGTTGAGCCGCACCCTGACTCAAACAAACTTCACCTTCTTAAAGTTGACGCCGGTGATGCTGAATTTACCGACGTAGTATGCGGTGCACCAAATGTAAAAGTAGGTCTTAAAACTGCATTCGCTAAAGTCGGTGCTAAAATCGGTGATATTGAAATCATACCAAGAAAACTTGCAGGCTACACCTCAAACGGTATGTGCTGTTCCGAAAAGGAAATCGGCATTAGCGACGACAACTCGGGCATAATGGAAATTACTGACGATATTCCAAACGGTACCGACATTAAAGAAGTTTACGAGATTGAGGACATTGTTTTCGAAGTTGACAATAAGTCGCTTACTAACCGCCCTGACCTTTGGGGACATTACGGAATTGCCCGTGAATTCGCTTCACTTGCAGGCAGAGAGTTAAAGCCGATTCCGTCAGTTGACCTTTCTGCTTACAATTCTCTTCCAAAAGTTGATATGAAAATTGAAGACCCGCTTTGTCAAAGATATTCTTGCTTGCAGGTTGAAAATATCAATGTTTCGGTAAGCCCCGTTAATATGAGAATTCGTCTTTTCTACTGCGGAATGAGAGCTATCAACTTCCTTGCAGACCTTACTAACTACCTAATGCTTGAAATGGGCCAGCCCATGCACGCATTTGACTCTCGCAAGGTTGAAAAAATCAGAATTAAGAGATTTGAAGAGCCTTTCACCTTCCGGACTCTTGACGGTGTAGAGAGAAATATTGACGAAAACACTCTTATGATTTGTAATGACAACACTCCTGTTGCTATTGCAGGCATTATGGGCGGTCTTGATTCTGAAATCGTTGATGACACTACAACGCTTACACTTGAATCTGCAACATTTGACGCAGTTTCAATCAGAAAGTCAACTGTTCGCCTTGCTCACAGAACAGATGCTTCAATGCGTTATGAAAAGTGCCTTGACCCAGAAATGACCGTTCCTGCTATTGCAAGATTTGTTCAACTTTTAACATCAATCGACAGCGGTGCAAAGGTTGTTTCATCACTTACAGACGAATACGCATTCCACTACAACAAAGTAACTCTTAATTTTGACAAGGCATTTGTTGACAAATATACGGGTATTGAGATTTCAAATGATACAATCGTAAAAACTCTTGATTCTCTCGGATTCGGCGTTACTCTTAACGGCAACGACTTCAGTGTTGATGTTCCCTCTTGGAGAGCAACAAAAGACGTTACAATCAAAGCAGACATTATCGAGGAAATTACAAGAATTTACGGTTATGACAACTTTGACATTCACACAAGCAAAGCTCCCCTTTACCCTGTTCGTGCGGCTGAAGAAAAGACAGTCGAAGACAAAATTAAGGATATTCTTGTAAAAAGATACTCTCTTCACGAGCTTCATTCTTACATTTGGGCTTACTATGATGAATACAAGACCCTTGGCATTGAAATTCAAGATAATATTAAACTTGTAAACGCCACAAACCCCAATATTGAGACCATTCGCCGTTCAATCGTCCCCACTCAGCTTTGCCAGGTGCGTTCAAACGTTGGCTTTGCTCCGCAGTTTGGCGTGTTTGAAATAGGAAGAACCGTAAACGGTGTTAAAGCGGACGGACTTTGTGAAGAGCACAAGAAACTTTGTATTACTCTTTACAGTAAAGCAAATTCTGTGGAAACACTTTATTACAACATGCGTGATATTCTTTGTGTTTTAGCTTCTGACATTAAGCACAGAGCCCTTGAGTTTAAGGCAGCAGATGCTACTCTTTCTTATGAACACCCGAGAAATCTTAATGAAATTATTTGTGACGGAACAGTTCTCGGTAAAATCGGTATTGTCCACCCCTCTGTTTCAAAGAAGATTGACAAGAAAGCGGCTATTGTTTTTGCGGAAATTGATGTTCCTGCTTTTGCAGAAATCACACCCGCTCCCATAGTTTACGAAGAGCCCTCAAAGTTCCCGGGAATTGATATTGATATTTCATTTGTTTCCGAAATTTTTGCTCCTATCGGCAATGTTATTAAAGAGGCAAAATGTGAGCTTATCAAGAATGTTCAGGTAATTGATACCTATTCTGACGAAACGGGCAAGTCAATTACAACCCGACTTACATTCTCACATCCGGAAAAAACTCTTACCCGTGATGAGGTTATGGAGGTTGTTAACGCAATTATCGAAAAACTCGCCGCAGTCGGAATCTCACTTAAGCAGTAAATAAATTCGTTTTTTTGCTATTGTAATTTGAGCTAAAACAGTGTATAATAAATTGTAAATATTTTTTCAGGAGGTGGCGTAATGCTTGACCCTAACAAGACAATCCAATTCTCATTAAAGGACGACCGTGAGGAAGCCACCAGGCAAACTCTTGTTGCTGTTTACGATGCGTTGGTTGAAAAAGGCTACAACCCTATTAACCAAATTGTCGGTTATATTCTTTCCGAAGACCCGACTTACATCACAACTCACAACAACGCAAGAAGTCTTATCCGCCGCCTTGACAGAGATGAACTTTTGCAGGATCTCGTTAAGGAATACCTGAAATCGGCAAAAAAATAATTTAGAGGTGTATTTATGGCAGAAAAATTTCTCACGTATAAAGGCAAACCTCTTGTAAGAAACGGTAACACAATTTATTACGGTGACCCGTCAAAAAGTTATGTTATTATGATGCAAATTACAGGCACTAAAGAGGTTAACGGCTTAGAGGTTGCATCTAAAGTTTCCATCCAGCTTCTTAATACTGACCCGGATGTGAGTGCAAGAGAAAGAATTGTAAAAACAAGTGAAAAGAAAGGTCTTTATGCCGCTATGGACATAGCTGAAGTTTGGCTTAACCGTGCGTTGGCAAACGGCAACTAATCAAAAACGGCGGCGAAAATTTCGCCGCCTTATATTTAATGTGAAGGTGATTTATATGGTATATCCAATAACTGTTGCGGGAGTAAAAAGAGATTTGCCCCTTTGCAAGTTAAATGACAATTTAACTATTGCGGCATTTGTCATTTTCGGTGATGTTGAGCTTACGTGTGCCTGTGCAAAAGCACTTTTAGAGAAAGCTCCCGATTTTGACTACATGGTTGCCCCCGAGGCAAAGGCAATTCCGCTTATTCACGAAATGGCAAGGCAGAGCGGAAGAAATGAATATTTTCTTGTCCGAAAGAAAAAGAAGGCTTACATGAACGGCGTATTTGAGGTTCGTGATAAATCAATTACTACCGATGGCGAACAGATGCTCTATATGGACGGCGCTGACGCTGCAAAAATGAAAGGTAAAAGAGTTTTAATTCTTGATGATGTTATTTCAACAGGAGGTTCAATCTCAGCAGTTGAAAACCTTGTTGAGCAAGCAGGCGGAGAGGTTGTTGGCAGAATGGCAATTTTAGCCGAGGGCAATGCAGCCAAAAGAGACGATATCATTTTCTTAGAGCCGTTACCGCTCTTTGACGGTGAAGGCAACGTTCTTTAATACATATAATTAACCGTTCAAATTTATTTGAGCGGTTTTTCTTTTTGTATAGACAAATATTTGCTTTTATGCTATAATTTCGGTACTTACAGATTACTGTAAATCAGGAGGATATGATATGAAAGAATATTTCAAGACACTTGTATCTGTTCCTAAAAAGTGGGAGCTTGTTTACTGGTGGATACTTCGCGCAACAATGATTTTTGCCATGGTTGATGCTGCTTTTGGGCTTGGCAGATTTGGTTTTGGACTTGAACAAGCCACAAACATCCAGCAGGTTTTACAAACACTTTCAAATTTTGTGGGTATGTTCGCTTGGGAAATTTGCATGATGTTTTCTAAGAAAAAATGGCCGCATTACATTCCGCCGCTTTTCCAAGACGGTTTAATTCTTCTTTTGTGGCTTGCCTCTTTCGGCGGAGCATACATTAACTTCTATTACAGCGTGAATTCTTACGACTACATAATGCACGCAGCACTTGGTTTTTGGGCTGTTATTATCGGTTATGAAATGGCAACTGCAATGCAAAAGCGTGACAAAAAGCAGTGCAGCACAGCAGTTGTTCTCCTCTGTGCATTCGGTTTTTCATTCATTGTAGGTACCGGTTGGGAGCTTTTTGAGTTTACATTTGACCAGGTTGCAGGCGGTGACTCACAGCACTGGTCACAGTCACTTGCAATTTGGGCTTCCGAAAAATACAATAACCCGGGTCTTGCAAAACCTTGGATTTTTGATCCCACAAGTTATGCCGCAAGGCTTAACGAGGTTACTGACGGAACTCCGCTTTACAGTTCTTTGGAAGAGGTTTACAATGCACGTTACGCTGTAATTGACACAATGGAAGACATTATCTTTAACACAATAGGCGCTGTTGCTGCTTATATTTTCCTTCGTGTCCGCCCCTATAACCACAAGGGCAAAAATGACACAAACTCAATGTTTGCAGCAGAAGAAAAAGAAACAGTTACAAAATAAACTGAATATAAAAATTAAAGGGGCTCAAATGAGTCCCTTTAATTTTGGTCATAACAAAAGCGGAAAGTCAGTTACGATTTTCCGCTTTATTTATATTATTTATTAGCAATTTTTGCTATTGCCTCATCTATCATAGCCATCTGCTCAGTGTACTTTGCGAGTTTTTCTTTTTGCTCCTCAACAAGCTTTGCAGGTGCTTTTGCTACGAAGTTTTGATTATTAAGTTTGCCTGAAACAAAGTCAATATCCTTTTGAACTGCTGCCTTTTCTTTGTTAAGACGTTCAAGTTCAGCCTTAAAGTCAACAAGTTCATCCATAGGAATGTAGATTTTTGCGTCGGCAGTGATAATCGTAACTGCTGAATCGTCTTCATAACCGGGGATAATATCAACCTCGCTTGCCGATGCAAGGCGCGTAAAGAAATCGGCGCCGTTTTTGAATGTTTCTGTAAAGGTTGTATCGATTATAACCTTTGCTTTCTTTGACGGTGCAACATTCATTTCGCTTCTTCTGTTACGAACTGCCTTGATTGCAGTCATAACTCTTTCCATTTCTGCTTCATCAGCCTTAAACTCAAGGTCGGCTGAATAAACAGGCCACTCGGAAATCATAATTGACTCGCCGCTGTGTGGAAGAGTCTGCCAAATTTCTTCTGTAATAAACGGCATAAACGGATGAAGAAGTTTAAGAGTATTGCTCATTACGAAAACGAGAACTGCCTTTGCTGTTGCCTTTGCTTTTTCGTCTTCTCCGTTAAGTCTGATTTTTGCAAGTTCAATGTACCAGTCACAGAACACATCCCAAATGAAATCATAGAGTTTTTGAACTGCAAGTCCGAGTTCATACTTTTCAAGAGAATCGGTTACTGCTTTGGTAAGGTCGTTATACTGTGAAAGTATCCATTTATCTTCGATTGAAAGCTCTGCCGGGATATACGGTGCAGGCTCATTCTCGTCGAGATTCATAAGAATAAATCTTGCCGCATTCCAAATTTTATTTGCGAAGTTTCTGCTTGCCTCAACCTTTTCGTCAGAGAAACGCATATCATTTCCGGGGCTGTTACCCGTTGCAAGAGTAAATCTCAAAGCATCAGCACCGTAAGTGTCAATAATTTCAAGGGGATCAATACCGTTACCCAGTGATTTTGACATTTTTCTGCCCAGAGCGTCACGAACAAGTCCGTGAATAAGCACTGTATCAAAGGGTGCTTTGCCTGTGTACTCAAGTGCAGAGAAAATCATTCTTGAAACCCAGAAGCCGATAATATCATAGCCCGTTACAAGAGTGTTTGTGGGGTAATAATGCTTCAAATCTTCAGTTTCGTCAGGCCAGCCAAGAGTTGAGAAAGGCCAAAGTGCCGATGAGAACCAAGTATCAAGTGTGTCAGGGTCCTGTGCTAAATGCTTTGAACCGCACTTAGGGCAAACAGTAACGTCTGATTTTGAAACAACGGTTGCACCGCAGTCGTCACAGTACCAAGCAGGAATTCTGTGTCCCCACCAAAGCTGACGTGAAATACACCAGTCACGGGTTCCGCGCATCCAGCTCATATAATTCTTTGTAAATCTTTCGGGGATAAACTTAATTTCGCCCTTTTCAACCGATTCAATAGCAGGCTTTGCAAGGGGCTCCATTCTTACGAACCACTGTTTAGAAACCATTGGCTCAATGCTTGTGTGACATCTGTAACAAGTGCCTACCTCATGCTTAAGAGGTTCAATTTCTTTGATGTAACCGCCCTCTTCAAGATCTTTGAGGATAGCTTTTCTTGCTTCCATTGTGCTCATACCTGCGTATTTGCCGCAGTCAAGAACCTCAGGCTCATTCTGTGCTGTTTTACCTGATGCACGAAGCTCGTCCGCCTCTGCCTTGTCCTTTGCGCCTGTTAAATATCCGTCATAAGTGAATGTACGAACAATAGGAAGATTATGACGCAGGCCAACCTCAAAGTCGTTGGGGTCATGTGCAGGTGTAATTTTAACAACACCTGTACCCTTTGTCATATCGGCATGCTCGTCACAAACAATGGGAATTTCCTTATTGAGAAGAGGAAGAATTACGTGGCAACCGTGAAGATGAGCATATCTCGGGTCATCTGCATTGATAGCAACGGCAGTATCACCGAGCATTGTTTCAGGACGAGTAGTTGCGAGTTCAAGTTTCTCGCCTGTTTCTTTAACCTCATAAAGAAGATGCCAGAAATTTGAATCCTTCTCTTCGTACTCAACCTCTGCGTCAGAGATTGATGTATTGCAGTGCGGGCACCAGTTAACCATTCTGTTGCCGCGGTAAATCAAATCTTTTTCATAAAGGCGAACAAAAACCTCTTTAACAGCATTACTGCAACCCTCGTCAAGAGTAAATCTTTCTCTGTCCCAGTCGCAGGATGAGCCCATCTTTTTAAGTTGTTCGATTATTCTTCCGCCGTACTGTGCTTTCCAGTCCCAAGCTCTTTCAAGGAATTTTTCTCTTCCTATATTTTCCTTTGTGATGCCTTCTTTACGCATAGCCTCAACGATTTTTGCCTCTGTTGCAATAGATGCGTGGTCTGTGCCCGGGAGCCAAAGTGTATCATAGCCTGCCATTCTGTGATAACGGATAAGAATATCCTGTAAAGTGTTATCAAGCGCATGGCCCATGTGGAGCTGACCGGTAATGTTTGGTGGCGGGATAACTATTGTGTAAGTTTTTTTACCTTCCTCGCGCTTTGCGTGGAAATATTTATTGTCAAGCCAAGTCTTGTAAATACGTTCTTCAACGTCTTTAGGACTGTATTGCTTTGCAAGTTCCTTTGACATTTATTTTCTCTCCTTAATTTTTATACTGTAAGTGAAGTGATTATTGTTGAATACACTTTCACGGGGTCGTTTATAAAGTTCTGCTTAACCTGTTCGAGCTGTAAACTGTCACACACATAAACCGAAAGTTTCATAAACTGTGTATTTTTATCAAACAAAGTAAAGGTGATTGTATAACCGCCGTTTTCTTCTTTTTTGACTTCTATTTGATTCTCTCTTTCGACTCGTGCTTTTGTAATTAAACGGATAGCGGAATTAACTGCTTTTTCACGAACGGTTTTAGGAAGACTCATTTGAAGCATTTCTGCAGCTTCTCTTCCTTTTTCGGTAACGGAAATTACTTCATCATCACCTAAAATGTCCGCAGTGATGTTGCCTGTTTTAAGAAGCTCTTCAATTGCCTGACCGACCTCAAAATAATTTGCAAGTCCGTCCTCCTGCATTGCCTCATTAAGCATTTGGCGAGTCATTGGGGAATCAACCGACTTCAAAAGGTAACAGACAAGAAGACGAATGTCATCTCTGTTGCGAAGCCCGCCCAGTTCAATCCCTGCATCGAATGCATCGTACTCCATAATTTTACTCCTGTAATGCTTTTAATATTTCTTTTATGTCTTCAAGAACAAAAGTGGGTTTTATTTCGCTTTCGTCAATGTCCTTTTGCGTGCTTTCGCCGCTTAAAACACAAATAGTGTCAACACCTGCGTTCACACCGGAGGCTATGTCAGTATAAAGCCTGTCGCCCACAACAACGGCTTCCTCTTTTGAAAAACCGCTCATTTTTACCGCATAGTCAATCATAAATCTGTCGGGCTTGCCAATGTAAACAGGTCTTCTGTTCGTTGCGTAGTTTATTGCTTCACAAATTGCAAAGCAGTCAGGCACTAAGCCGAATTCCGTGGGGCAACCTCTGTCAGGGTTAGTTGCAATGTAAGGAATACCCTTTTTCGTCTGTAACAGGTATGACACATCAATGAGTTTTTGGTAAGTAAGCTCTGTGTCGTAACCTACCACAACGCACTCGGCATCTTTCTTATCAGTTGTAACATCAACACCCATTTTTTTTAGTTCTTCAATCATAGATGCAGTGCCCATACAGTATATTTTCTCATTTTTATGGTGTTCGTTCAAATAAAGAGCCGTAGCCTGAGAAGACGTGAAGAAATTATCTTCGGTAACCTTAACTCCCATGCTTTTCAGCCTTAAAACGTAATCTTTAACCGAACGGGATGAATTATTAGTAATAAAAATGTATCTGCCGCCTGAGTTTTCGACGTAATCTAAAAATTCATTGACACCTTCAAAAAGTCGCGCGCCCTCATAGACAGTTCCGTCCATATCAAGCAGAAAAAGTTTTTTACTTTTGAGAGAGTTTGTCTCTTTCATGTTCACACCTTAAAAATCAGCCTTCGTAATCGTCTTCATTCTCCCAGTTGTGGTAAACGTTTTGAACGTCGTCATTATCCTCAAACATCTCAAGCATTTTGCCCATATTCTTAATGTCATCGGGGTTGGAAAGTGCAGTATATGATGACGGTACGTACTCAACCTCAGCAGAAACATATTTATAACCCTTTGCCTCAAGGTCATCACGAACAGCGCCCATATCGTTTGGCTCTGTGCGCACATCATAAATTTCTTCATCGGTGATAAAGTCTGTTGCGCCTGCTTCAATAGCGTCCATCATAAGCTGTTCTTCGTCAATATCTTCTTTTTCAAAGATGATAACACCCTGACGGCTGAACATAAATGAAACGCAACCGCTGGTACCCATATTTCCGCCGAATTTATCAAACGCATGGCGAACATCTGCCGCTGTTCTGTTACGGTTATCTGTAAGAGTTTCAACAATAACCGCAATTCCTGACGGGCCGTAGCCCTCGTAAACAATATCTTCGTAGTTATCGCTGCCGCCTTCACCTGCTGCTTTCTTGATAATTCTGTCAATGTTATCGTTAGGAACGTTTGCGGCTTTTGCTTTTGCAATTACGTCCTTAAGTTTTGAGTTACCTGCCGGGTCAGGTCCGCCCTCTTTAACTGCAACAGCAATTTCTCTGCCTATTTTAGTAAACACCTTTGCTCTGGCATTATCTGTTTTTTCTTTTTTTCTTTTAATGGTACTCCATTTTGAATGTCCGGACATAAACATACCTCTCGCATTATAAATTTTATCCATTTATTTTATCACAGACTGTCTGTTTTTTCAATAGTTATAACGCAAAACAGTAAGCAAATTTTTGTCAAAATATTTTTCTAAATCAAGGGCAGATACTGTTCAAATTATTAAAAATGTGATACAATATCACAAAATGCACGAAAGGTGATAATTATGAAAGAATTTATGAGCGAAGATTTTTTGCTGACAACCGAAACGGCAAAAAAAATATTTAACGGCGGTGCAAAAGACACGCCGATTTTTGACTGGCACTGTCATTTGTCTCCAAAAGAGATTTACGAAAACAAAACTCCGCGTGATATTACCGAACTTTGGCTCGGCGGCGACCACTACAAGTGGCGTGCCATGCGAGGATACGGAATTGACGAAAAATACATTACAGGTGATGCAACGCCATACGAAAAATTCTTGAAATATGCCGAATCTTTAAGTTATTGCATCGGAAATCCGCTTTATCATTGGACTCACCTTGAACTTCAGCGCTATTTCGGCATTTACGAGCCGCTTTCAGCAAAAACCGCACCCGAAATTTGGGAAAAGTGTAACGCTCAAATCAAAAACGGCGGTTTTACCCCTCGTGAGCTTATTGAAAAATCAAATGTTGCGTGCGTTTGCACAACAGATGACGCCGCTGACACACTTGAGTTTCACAAGCTTTTAGCAGAGGACAAGTCTTTCAAATGCAAGGTTCTTCCTGCGTTCAGACCAGACAAAGCTTTTCTTATAGATACCCCTCAGTTTGTTCCGTGGGTTAAGGCAATGGAAAATGCAAGTGAGATGAGAATAAACTCATTTGCAGACCTTAAAACCGCTCTCAAAAAGAGAATCGACTTCTTTGACACCATGGGTTGCCGTGCTTCGGACCATTCGTTTGCGTACTGTCCATATAAAGAAGCACCTATCGGAGAAATTGAAGAAATTTTCACCAAAGCATTAAACGGCGACAAATTTACAACTGACGAGCTTGACAAATACCGTACTGCTCTTTTGCAGTTTTTAGGCAGAGAGTATGCTCAAAAGGGCTGGGTAATGGAACTTCACCTTGGCGCTATGAGAAACAACAACACAAGAATGTTCCGAAAACTCGGTGCAGACACAGGCTTTGACTCTGTTGACGATTACCCGATTGCAAACGGCCTTTCAAGATTTTTGGACTCACTTGACAAAGATGGTCTTTTACCGAAAACAGTTCTCTTTACACTTAACCCAAAGGACAACACCGTTCTCGGAACAATGCTCGGAAATTTCCAGTCTCCCGAAGCACAGTCAAAAATTCAGTTCGGTTCTGCTTGGTGGTTTAACGACAACTACGACGGCATGAGAAAACAGCTTTCCGACCTTGCAAATCTCGGCGTTCTCGGCAAATTTGTCGGAATGATAACAGACTCACGCAGTTTTCTTTCATACCCGAGGCATGAGTATTTCCGCAGAATTCTTTGCGAAATGATCGGCGACCTTGTGGAAGAGGGTAAATACCCGTGTGATACGGAATTTTTATCGCAGGTTGTTGCAGATATTTCATTTAACAATGCACAGAAGTATTTTGGACTGACTTTATAATCACTGAGTTTTTATTGACTCAAAACACAGAGTATGATATTATTATTTCATATTTTTTCATAAGGGGTCTTACTAATGAACACCGTAACGGTACCTGAAGGCTATGTTTCAAAGCTTAACAGTTATGACACACAGCGTGCAATTTCATTTATCAAGCAAACCTTTCAATTCGGATTTTCAGACACACTCGGCTTAAAGCGGGTTTCTGCGCCTTTGTTTGTAACGGAAAGTTCGGGCCTTAACGACAACCTTAACGGTGTTGAAAGGCCGGTATCTTTTGATATTCCCGCAGTCGGAGAGGATGCGCAGGTTGTACATTCCCTTGCAAAGTGGAAGAGGCTTGCTCTTAAGCGTTACAACTTTGCAATTCACGAAGGTCTTTACACGGATATGAACGCAATTCGCCGAGATGAAGAACTTGACAATCTTCACTCGATTTACGTTGACCAGTGGGACTGGGAAAAAATCATTCTCCCGGAAGACAGAAACC
>CAMFPJ010000026.1 GCA_945971755.1 uncultured Clostridia bacterium | reverse complement strand
ATATCGCTTTAATACTGCATTTTTGACGGGTTCGGATTATTACCGTAACCCTAAAGTTCTGACATGGGGCGTTTAACAGTAGGGGGACCGGCTATGAACAGAAAGAAGAAAATATTGCTGATAGTTGTTGCAATTATTGCGGCAACAGTTATTATTGGCGAGAGTGCTTTACTTATTAAAAACACACGAAAACGTGATAACAGCGAAATATATGTATATATTACCCCGGAAGGAGAAAAGATAGGATATCATATTGACAAAAACGGACGTCCATATAGATACAATGAATATACCGGAGAAAAGTCGGAATTACTATTACATATTCCGAGCGATGTTTTCGGAACAGTAATGACATCTCCATATGTTTATTCTACGACAGAACCGCAAGTATCTGAAACGGATAGCACTGCGCCGAGCACAGAAACAGGCGGGTCGGTATCAAATTCATAATATAAATGTTTTATTAAATTAAATAAAACTCTTGACAAACGGGGAATTTGCTGTTAAAATAGCAGAGCAATAAAGCAGAGCAGTTAAATTCTCTCACCGTTCGGGTTTCTCGGAACGGTCAATACTCTTAATTGATTGTATTGGTGCGGGCAGAATTTTTCTGTCCGCATTTTAATTTGCCAAAAATTTTGAGAGGTGTTTATTTATCGCTACCAAAGAATTGCAAATCAATGAAGAAATCAGAGATAAGGAAGTCAGAGTTATCACCGACTCAGGTGAACAGCTCGGCATCATGTCCGGCAAAGACGCTATCAAAGAGGCTGAAAAGCGTAATCTTGACTTAGTTAAGGTTTCACCGGCAGCCGTACCGCCCGTGTGCAAAATAATGGACTACGGCAAGTATCGTTTTGACCAGGCAAAGAAAGAAAAGGACCGCAGAAAGAATCAGAAAATCGTTGAAACGAAAGAGGTTCGCTTGTCCGTTAACATTGATACGCATGACTTTGAAACGAAAGTTAATCACGCTATCAAATTTTTAAGCAGCGGCAACAAAGTTAAAGTTTCAATTCGTTTCCGTGGCCGTGAAATGGCTCACGCACACCTTGGTAACGGAATTATGGAACGTTTTGCCGAAGCAACAGCCGAGCAAGGCACTGTTGAAAAGCCCGCAAAGCTTGAGGGCAGACAGATGCTTATGTTCTTGGCTCCGAAAACAGCAAAATAATTTACGAAAGTAATTTTAGGAGGAATTCAATATGCCGAAACTTAAAACACACAGCGGAGCAAAAAAACGCTTCAAACTTTCAAAAAACGGCAAGCCCATCAGAGCACACGCTAACAAATCACACATTCTTAACAAGAAGAGCACAAAGAGAAAACGTAATCTTCGCAAGACAGCAGTTGCAGACACAACAAACCAGAAGCAGATTAAGCGTCTTGTTCCTTATAAATAATATTTGATTTGACAGTGCTTAGCACTTATACTTTATATCGGAGGTAACACACAATGGCACGTATTAAAGGTGCGATGATGACTCGCAAAAGAAGAAACAAAACATTAAAGATGGCTAAGGGCTACTATGGCTCAAAGCACGCTCTTTTCAAAACAGCAAAAGAAGCTGTTATGAAGTCCGGTCAGTATGCTTACATTGGCAGAAAGCAGAAAAAGCGTGATTTCAGAAAAATCTGGATCACAAGAATTTCAGCAGCTTGCAAAATGAACGGCATGAATTATTCAACATTTATGAACGGACTTAAAAAAGCAGGCATTGACCTTAACCGTAAAATGCTTTCAGAAATTGCAATTGCAGACCCTGCAGCATTTACAGCACTTACAGAACAGGCAAAAGCAGCACTTAAATAATTACCGACCACGCCGAGTTTCCTCTCGCGCGTGGTTTTCCATTTTTTATAATTATGAAGAATAATGTTATTACAGCAAGCAAAAACCCGAAAATAAAAGAGCTTAAAGAGCTTACGCTGAAATCATCGTCAAGAAAAGCTTCATCACTTTTTTTGTGCGACGGAGTCCGTCTTTGCAGAGATGCGGCTGTCTCAAATCAGCAAATAGTTTCCGTATTTGTGACCGAAAAGTGCAGAGATAAAAACTTTGACGATATAGAAAAAATCACAGCCTCGGCAGATAATGTTTACATTGTGAGTGAAGAGGTTATGAATTCAGTAAGCGACACTGTGTCACCTCAGGGTGTGATTTGCACAGTGAAAATGAGCAGAAAAGATTTTGTCCCCGAAAAAGGCAAAAAATATATTGCTCTTGATTCGGTACAAAATCCCAATAATCTCGGTGCGGTAATTCGCACTGCCGAGGCTCTCGGAATTGACGGAATTATAATATCCGGCGGTTGCGATATTTACAACCCGAAGGCACTCAGGGCATCAATGGGCTCTGTTTTCAGAACGCCTGTGACGGTTGCGAAAAGTCTTCCCCAAAAAATTGAGGAGTGCAAAAAACTCGGTATTCGCACATTCGCATCGGTTGTTTCGGGTGATGCTACCGATATTACAAAAGCTGATTTTTCAAAAGGCGGCATTTGCGTAATCGGGAATGAAGGCAACGGTGTTTCGGTTGAAACACAAAACGCTTGCGACGAAAAAGTAACGATTGTAATGAAAGGCAGAGCAGAGTCGCTTAACGCAGCAGAGGCTTCGTCAATCATTATGTGGGAAATGACAAAATGAACGATACACTTTATTGGATTTGGCTTTCCGAGGCGCTGGGACAGGGCGAAAACTGTCTTCCGCTTGTGTCTTACTATAATTGGGACGCAAAAAAGATTTATGAGGCAGATGTGCGTGATGTTTTCGCTTTGGGTGTTTACACTCTCGCTAAAGTCAGGAAATTAAAATCATACCCCATTGAAAATGCGGAAAAGTCAATGAAAGAGGCTTTGGACGCAGGAATGAAAATAATTACTCCGAAAAGTGAGTATTATCCTGAATCACTTAAGAGAATTGACACTCCGCCCCTTGTACTGTATCTTTACGGCGATGAAAAGGTTTTGCTAAATGAGCTTTCAATTTCCGTAGTGGGTGCAAGGGAAGCGTCAGATTACGGCTGTGCTGTTGCAAAGGCACTTTCATCTGCACTTGCAAGCAAAGGCTTTACGATTGTTTCCGGCGGCGCAAGAGGTATTGATAGCGAGTCGCATTTCGGCGCAATGGAAGAGGGCGGACAGACTGTTTGCGTTCTGGGTTGCGGACTTAATACGAAATATCTTATGGAGCTTCAGGTTATGCGGGAGAAAATCGCACAAAACGGAGCGGTAATTTCCGAATATCCGCCCAAAACATCTGCAAGCAGAGTGAGTTTCCCCATAAGAAATCGGATAATCTCGGCGCTTTCTCTCGGCACAATCGTTGTTGAAGCAGGTGAGCGAAGCGGTTCCCTGATTACTGCAAGACTTGCTCTTGAACAGGGTAAGGATGTTTTTGCGGTACCCGGTGATTTGGTACATTCTTCTTTTCTCGGTACTAACAAGCTTATCCGTGACGGTGCGATAGCCGTATTCTCACCCAACGACATTTTAGAGGAATATTACTCCTCTTATTATGATAAAATAATTGATAAGACACCGTTCCCTGATGATGAAATCGTAAAAAGAGCACAGAAATATCTGAATTCTGCAAGGGAAACAGTTCAAAATACGCAACCTGCACAAAATCATACGGAAAAAGCGGTAAAAAAAGAAACCCCAAGCTTTTTAACGGACGAGGCTAAAAAGATTTATGAATTTTTAACCGATGTGCCGCAGCATGTGGACTTAATCTGTGAAAAGTGCGGGCTTACTATGGCAGAAACACTTTCTGCTCTTACTGAACTTGAAGTTTACGGACTTGCAGGTGCACAGTCAGGCAGAAGATATACTATAAAATGATTTTAAGGAAGATAAATTATGTCAAAACTTGTTATCGTTGAGTCTCCTTCAAAAGCAAAAAGCATACAAAAATATTTAGGAAAAGATTATAAGGTCGTTTCCTCAAAGGGGCATGTTCGTGACCTACCTGCGGCAAGACTTTGTGTTGATATTGAACACGATTTTGCTCCTAAATATGCCGTAATTAAAGGTAAAGAAAAACTTGTTAAAGAATTAAAGGAAATGGCCGAGAATTCAGACGGCGTTATTCTCGCAGCCGACCCGGACCGTGAGGGAGAGGCTATTTCGTGGCATCTTGCAACACTTTTAGGGCTCAGCTTAGATGACCTTAACCGTGTAAAATTTAACGAAATCAATAAGAATTGCGTAACAGAGGGAATTAAAAAGCCTGAAAAGATAGACCTTGACCTTGTTAATGCACAGCAGGCAAGAAGAATTCTTGACAGAATTGTGGGCTATACTTTAAGCCCGTTCGTTTCACAGAAAATTCGCAGAGGACTTTCTGCAGGACGCGTTCAGTCAGTAGCTGTCAGACTTGTTGTTGACCGTGAAAACGAGATAAGAGCATTTGTCCCGGAAGAGTATTGGAGCCTTGATGCAAAAATGCTTGCTCCGTCATCAAGAAAGGCTTTCAAAGCACAGTTTACAGGTGATGAAACGGGTAAGGTTAAAATTACTGAAAAAGCACAGGCAGACGAGTACCTTGCAAGACTTCAAGATGCATCTTTTACTGCCGTTTCAGTTAAAAAAGGCGTCAGAAACCGTCAGCCTGCGCCGCCGTTTACAACCTCAACAATGCAGCAAGAGGCTTCACGTAAACTGAATTTTCAGGCAAGACGCACAATGAAGGTTGCTCAGGAACTTTATGAGGGTATTGAGATTGAGGGATACGGCTCAATAGGTCTTATTACTTACATGAGAACCGACTCACTTCGCATTTCCGAAGAAGCAAGAGCGGCAGGTAATAATTACATCAGAGAGACTTTCGGTGAGAATTATCTCCCAAGCACCCCACGTTATTTTAAGTCAAGGTCAAACGCACAGGACGGGCATGAGGCAATTCGCCCCACAACAATGGACCTTACACCCGAAAAGGCAAAAAAGAGCCTTACTGCAGAGCAGTATAAACTTTATTCTCTTATTTGGAAACGCTTTATGGCAAGCTTAATGGCCGCTTGTGTTCAGGATACTGTTAAGGCCGAAATTCGAGGTGCAAATGAAAAAGACGCTGCAAACGGCAAATATGTTACATTCTCTGCAAGCGGTTATTCGGTAAAATTTGACGGTTATACCCGCCTTTATGAATTCGGTACAGATGACGACTCTGACGAAGAGGAAGAGGGCAAGCTACCCGAAATTCACGAGGGTGACGCAATAAAAATTAAAGAGCTTAACGGAAATCAGCACTTTACCCAGCCGCCTGCACGCTACACGGAAGCAAGCCTTATTAAGATGCTTGAGGAAACAGGTGTGGGCAGACCGTCAACCTACGCTACAATTATTTCAACAATTACTGCACGTGAATATGTTGTACGTGAGCAAAAACTCTTGAAGCCAACGGAACTGGGTGAGGCTATTACAAAACTTCTCAAAGAGAAATTCCCGAAGATTGTTAATGTTAAGTTTACAGCAGGTCTTGAAAGTGAACTTGACCTTGTTGAAAGCGGCGACACTGACTACATTAAGATGCTTCACAAATTCTATGACGAATACAGTGTAACTCTTGAAAAGGCAAAGGCAGATATGAAGGGAGTTAAGGTTGAACTTCAAGAGGATAAAACCGATGTAATTTGCGACAAATGCGGCAGAAATATGGTTATTAAAGTGGGCAGATTCGGTAAATTCCTTGCCTGCCCCGGTTACCCTGAGTGCAAGAACACAAAACCCCTTGTTATGGAAACAACCGCAACCTGCCCCGTATGCGGAGGTAAGGTTATTCAGAAAAAGTCTAAAAAAGGCTATGTGTTCTTCGGTTGCAGCAATTTCCCCGAATGTAACTTTATGACTTGGGATAAACCCACTGATGAAATTTGCCCCAGATGCGGAAAATCACTCTTTAAGAGAAAAGGCGGACTTGAGGTCTGCTTAAATGAAGCTTGCGGCTTTGAAAGAAAAGCAGAAAGAAAACGCAAGAAAAAAGACGAGGAAACCGAATGAAAGCAGCAGTAATCGGCGGCGGCCTTGCAGGTGTTGAATGCGCAAAGGCTCTTTCCAAAAACGGAATAAAGGTTGACCTTTATGAAATGAAACCCAAAAAGCACTCACCGGCACACAAGCTGGATACACTTGCAGAACTTGTCTGTTCCAATTCATTGAAGGCGGAGAGATTAAACTCTGCGGCAGGGCTTTTGAAGGCAGAAATGGCGTGTTTAGGTTCAATTTGTGTTGAAACTGCCTATGAATGTAAGGTGGAGGCAGGCGGAGCGCTTGCTGTTGACCGTTACGATTTTTCACGAATTATTACCGAGAAAATCAAGGCAGATGAAAACATTACTCTTATTGAAGAAGAGGTTACCGATTTGCCGGAAGGCTATGACGGAACAGTAATTTGCGCAGGTCCCCTTGCAAGCGACGGCATTTCAAAAACCATTCGTTCGCTTTGCGGTGACGGACTTTCGTTTTTCGATGCTGCCGCACCCATAGTTGCGGCAGACAGTATTGACATGTCAGCGGCTTTTACACAGTCTCGCTATGACCGCGGCGGAGAGGACGATTACATAAATTGCCCACTCAATAAAGAGGAATATGAGGCATTTTATGACGCAATAATAAATGCGGAAAGCGCCGAACTTCACTCGTTTGATAAGAAAAAAGATGTTTACGAAGGCTGTATGCCCATTGAAGTTCTGGCTTCACGCGGTAAGGATACGATGCGTTACGGCCCGCTTAAACCCGTTGGACTTACAGACCCGAGAACAGGTCACAGGCCATGGGCTAATCTTCAGCTCAGAAAAGAGAACAAAGACGGTACAATGTATAATCTTGTCGGTTTTCAAACTAACCTTAAATTTCCTGAGCAAAAACGCGTTTTCTCAATGTTCCCTGCCCTTAAAAATGCAGAATTTGTACGCTACGGTGTTATGCACAGAAACACATTTATTGACTCTCCGCGGCTGCTTTCGGGCGATTTTTCAATGAGAAATAACCTCTATTTATTTTTCGGCGGTCAAATTACCGGTGTTGAGGGATATATGGAGTCCGCTGCTTCGGGACTTATGTCAGGAATTAACCTTGCAAGAAGACTTCAGGGAAAAAACACAATAATTTTACCTGAGGACACAATGATTGGTGCATTATCAAGATATATTTCAGATGAAACAGTTAAGAATTTTCAGCCTATGGGTGCAAATTTCGGCGTTTTGCCTCCGCTTCCCGACAAAATTCGTGATAAGCAGGAGCGTTACTCTGCACTTTCGGAAAGGGCAATGATAAGTCTTAAATCATCATTAGCAGAATATTAAAAGGTGTTATTATGACAGAATTTGAAAAGAAAATAGGATACGAATTCAAAAATCCCGCTTTGCTTGACAGAGCGCTGACACATTCGTCTTTTGCACACGAAAAAGGTACGGGTAAAGATAATGAGCGCCTTGAATTTTTAGGAGATTCCGTTCTCGGCTTTATTGCTGCGGAATATCTTTTTGAAAATTTCAAGAACGAGCCTGAGGGTGAGCTTACCAAAAAACGCGCCTATGCCGTTTGCGAAAAAACTCTTTTTGAATACGCAAAGGAAATCGGGCTCGGCGAAAGACTTCTTTTGGGTCACGGTGAAGAAATTACAGGCGGCAGAAAGCGTCCGTCAGTAGTGTCAGATGCCTTTGAGGCACTTATTGCCGCAATTTACCTTGACGGCGGAATTGAATGTGCGAAAAAATTTGTTTTACCCTTTGTTATTGAAGCAACAAAGACAAAGCCGGAATTTAAGGACTACAAAAGCATGCTTCAGGAGGTTTTACAGCAAAACCCCGACGAAAAATTTGAGTATATTGTTGTTGGTGAAAGCGGCCCTGACCACAATAAGCGTTTTGAGGTGGAGGTACACCTTAACAGTAATGTAATCGGACGGGGTGTGGGTACAAGCAAGAAACGCGCCGAGCAGGAAGCCGCAAAAGACGCATTGGAATTGATGGGAATATGAAACACGCAAATATTAGTATTTTTGTGCCTCATGAGGGTTGCCCGAATAATTGCAGTTTTTGCAATCAAAAGGCAATCAGCGGGCAAAGCAAGACATCAACTGAAAAAGATGTGTTTAGTGCGGTTGAAACTGCAATTTCACATAACATTGACCCGAAGAATACTGAAATAGCGTTCTTCGGAGGTAGTTTTACGGCGATTGAAAGAGAGCAAATGGTGTCTCTTTTAACCGCCGCAAAGTGTTTATTGGAGAAATACCGTTTTGCAGGAATTAGGGTGTCAACAAGACCGGACTGTATAGACAAAGAAGTGCTTTCTTTACTCAAAAACTACGGTGTAACATCAGTTGAACTCGGCGCGCAGAGTATGGATGACATCGTCCTTTTTCTTAACAGACGGGGTCACACGGCGGACCACGTGAGAAATGCGTCAAAGCTTATTAAAGACTTTGGGTTTTCATTAGGACTTCAAATGATGACAGGGCTTTACGGCAGCGATTTCGAGAAAGATTATTACACAGCAAGGGAAATCATAAAACTTTCACCCGAGACCGTCAGAATTTACCCAACTGTTGTGCTTAAAAATACATATTTAGGGGAACTTTTTGAAAAAGGTGAATATTTACCGCCCAATGCAGAGAAAACCGCACCCTTTGCCGCCGAGCTGTTAACAGAATTTGAAAATGCAGGTATAAAAGTTATAAAACTCGGGCTTCACGCATCAGAAACAGTAGAGAAAGATATGATTGGCGGTGCTTATCATCCTGCGTTCAGAGAGCTTTGCGAGGGGTATATTTTTCTTAAGAAAATGACCGATTTGCTCGAAAAAAAGGATAAAAGCGGGAACTACACACTTTATGTGGCGAAAAAAAGCATTTCAAAGGCAAAGGGTCTTAATAAAAGAAACGAAAAAGCATTGAAAAATCAAGGATATTGTTGTAAAATAAAGGGTAAAGATTTTTTGGATGAATTTGAAATTGAGGTTGAAGAAGCACAATGATATTAAAGTCGATTACAATGCAGGGCTTTAAGTCCTGCCCCGACAAAACGGTACTTCAATTTAATAAGGGAATTACAGGTGTAGTAGGCCCTAACGGAAGCGGTAAGAGTAATATTTCCGACGCTGTCCGCTGGGTTCTCGGCGAGCAGTCAACAAAGAGCCTTCGCGGTTCAAAAATGGAAGACGTTGTTTTCAGCGGTACATCAATTCGTAAGGCTTCGGGCTACGCTGAGGTTACTCTTTGCCTTGACAATAAAGACAGAACACTCGGTAATGACAATGATGAGGTAAACATTACACGCCGTTATTACCGCTCGGGCGAAAGTGAATACAAAATCAACGGTGAATCGGTAAGACTTCGTGACGTTAACGAACTGTTTATGGATACGGGTCTTGGCCGTGACGGCTATTCCCTTGTAAGCCAAGGTAAAATTGCCGAGCTTATTTCTTCAAAGTCAGGGGAACGCCGCGAAATGTTTGAAGAAGCGGCGGGTATTTCGCATTTCCGTTACAGGAGAAGCGATGCACTTAAACGTCTTTCACAGGCGGAGGAAAATCTTGTCAGACTTCGTGATATTTTAACGGAGCTCGAAAACCGTGTAGGGCCCCTTAAAGCACAGAGTGAAAAGGCACAAAAATTTTTAGTACTTGCCGAAGAACGTAAAAACCTTGAAATCGGAATTTGGCTTAACAATATTGACAAAACACAGGAAAAACTCCGTGACCAAGACAGAAAGATTGATATTGCTAAGGTTAAATATGAAGACGCACAAAACCAACTTGAGGACATTGAAGAAAGACTTAACGCAATCACAGAAGAAACTCACGGAATAAACGTTGAAATTGAAGAGGTTCGTTCCTCTACTTCTCATTTTGAGGAGCAAGCAGCCGAACTTTTGAGCCAGGCAAAGGTTTACGAGAACTCAATTTTACATAATAATGAGGCCATTGAGCGGTTTGAAAAGGACAAGCTTTTAGAAAACGACAACGAAACCGATATTGACGCTCAGATTAAATCTTCCGAAGAAGAAAAGAAAAATGCGGAAGAGGGACTCAAAGAAGCTAACGGTAAGCTTTCCGCAGAACTCCAAAAAATCGAAAAACTTCGCAGTGCCAATGATGAATTTGCAAATGCAGGCGCGGCACTTTCTGCTGAAATTTCTGCCCTTACTGTTGAGCTTGCCGACAATCGGGTTATAAGCGAAACCGCAAACTCACAAATTGAAGATTTGAATAACCGAATTGCCTCAATTGATGAGATTTTAGGGGACAGAAAAGACGTTTTGCACAACCTTGAAAACGCAAGGGATAAAGCCATGCAGGACCTTAAAAAATGCGAGGAGGAAATGACCGAGTACAAAAACGCAGTTGAGGGTTACAGAATAAAGGTACAGACACGTACCGAGAAAAACGAAAAAATTAAAGCGGAAATTTCAGCGGTTGATACAGAAATTCAAAGAAAGCAGGAAAGAGTTCGTATTCTTGACGATATGGAAAAGAATATGGAAGGGTACCACGGCTCTGTTAAAGCAGTTATGCAGGAGCAAAAGAGAGGAGCTCTTCGCGGTATTCACGGCGCTCTTTCACAGCTTATTACGGTTAAGGATAAATACTCCGTAGCAGTTGAAACCGCTCTTGGAACAGCCCTTCAAAACGTTGTTGTTGACACACCTAATGACGCTAAACAGGCTATTGAGTACCTTAAAGCATCTCACGGCGGCAGAGCAACATTTTTGCCCATTGAGTCAATTAAGACACGCACTCTTGAAGAAAAAGGGCTTCAAGACCAATACGGTTTTGTCAGTATGGCATCAGACCTCGTTTCAGTTGACAAGAAATATCAAAGCATTATCGAAAACTTACTGGGCAGAGTTGCAGTTTGTGAAGATATTGACTCTGCTATTGCCATGGCAAAGAAATATAACAACAGATTCAAAATTGTTACACTTGACGGCCAGGTTATGAATGCCGGCGGCAGCATGACGGGTGGCTCAAAGGCTCAGGGAGTGGGAATGCTCTCACGAGGCAGTGAGATTGAAAAACTTCGAGAGAACATTAAATCTTTGGAAGAAAAGAAAAAAATGCTCGAATCAGACGCAAAAACAATTTCGGAAGATTTGGCGCTGGCAGTTGCGGACCTTAACGGTATTGAGGGCGATATTGTATCTCACAATGAAAACAAAATTCGCCTCGAGGGTGAGTATAAGCTTGCCCTTGAACAGTTTGAAAATTCCGCAGGCGGTGTTAAAGAGCTTCTTGACGAGCAAAAAATAATGGCAGAGCGCATTGAAAAGATTAAATCTGACAGTGAAGCTGCCGCACAAAAGGTAATTGAGATTACCGAAACAATTTCCGAGAAAGAAAAAGCCTTGGGCGACATTACGGGCAACCGTGAAAATGCGGATAAGGACAGGGAAAATCTTGCGTCGGTTATTGAAAACATCCGTCTTGAAATTTTGGGCTTTCAAAAAGACATTGAATCTTGTGAGGATAATATCAGAAGACTTACTGTTCGCAAAGGCTCGCACACTTCCCGTATGGATGAGCTTAACGCTGAAATTGAAGCGCTTAAAAATAAAAATATTTGGCTTCAGAAAGATATTGACTCTCTTATGGCTTCTGCAGAAGAGCTTAAAAATAAGGGCGGAGATGCCAAATTAGCCGTCGATGAGCTTATTTTGAAGCGTGAGCAACTTGAGAAAGACTCAACGGGTCTTCGCGCACTGGAAAAAGAAAAGTCAAACGAACGTGAGAGCATAAGCGGGGAGCTTGCCCGTCTTGAAGAGAGAAAGGCGTCAATGCTTAACGAGTTTGAAGAGTTTAACTCAAAGCTTTATGACGAATACGGCTTAACAAGAAGAGAGGCACAGGCACTTGAAATTGTAATTGAAAATATTCAGGATGCACGTTCGCGTCTCTCTGCTCTCAAGAGTGAAATTAAAGCACTCGGTTCGGTTAATGTGGGGGCTATTGATGAGTACAAAGAGGTTTCGGAGCGTTACGAGTTTATGTCCGAGCAAATCGGTGACGTTGAAAAGAGTAAAGCCGAGCTCATTAAACTTATTGATGAGCTTACAACCAATATGAGCGTTCGTTTCCGTGAGCAATTCCAGAAAATTAACGTTTCATTCGGCGAAACATTCTCCGAACTTTTCGGCGGGGGTAAAGCCGAACTTCAGCTTGAAGATGAAATGAATGTTTTGGAATGTGACATTGAAATTAAAGTTCAGCCGCCGGGCAAAAATGTTCAAAATATCAACCTTCTTTCAGGCGGAGAAAAGGGACTTTCCGCTATTGCACTTCTCTTTGCGATTTTGAAAGTTACACCGTCACCGTTCGTAATTTTTGACGAGGTTGAGGCCGCTCTTGACGATGTTAACGTTGTTCGTTATGCACAGTATGTTCGCAGAATGACAAAGAATACACAGTTTATTCTTATCACTCACCGCAGAGGTACAATGGAAGAGGCCGATATGCTTTACGGCGTTACAATGCAGGAAGAGGGCGTTTCAAAAATTTTGGAACTCAGAACTGCCGAAATGGCAAGAAAACTCGGGCTTGCATAAGAAAGGATTAAATTATGGGAATTTTCAGTAAAATAAATTTCGGTCTTACAAAGACAAGAAACAAAATGTCCGGTGCTATTGACGATTTGTTTGACAATGCAGAAGAATTTACCGATGACCTTTATGCCGAGCTTGAAGAAATTCTTGTTATGGCTGATGTTGGCATGGTGACCGCGGTTCAAATTACCGAAACGCTTAAGAAAAATGTTGCAGAAAAGAAATTAAAAAACTCTGAAAAAATTAAAGAAGAAATTAAGAATATTGTTGCAGAGCTTCTTTACGGCGGCGAGGATATGGGACTTATTACAGTGCCGTCAATTATCCTTGTTATCGGTGTAAACGGTGTGGGCAAAACTACCACAATCGGCAAAATGGCTGCAAGGTACAAGGCCGAAGGCAAAAAGGTTATTTTAGGTGCGGCTGACACATTCCGTGCGGCTGCTATTGACCAGCTTCAGGTCTGGGCGGACAGAGCCGGTGTTGACATTGTTAAGCACAAAGAGGGTGCGGACCCCGCCGCGGTTGTATTTGACACAATCAATGCCGCAAAGTCAAGAGATTCCGAAATCATTATTATTGACACGGCAGGCAGACTTCACAATAAGAAAAATCTTATGGACGAGCTTAATAAAATTTACAGAGTCATTGACCGTGAGCTTCCTTACTCTGACCGAGAGGTGCTTCTGGTGCTTGACGCAACGACCGGTCAAAATGCAGTTAATCAGGCCCGTGAATTCAAAAATGTTGCCGAGATTACAGGTATTGTTCTTACAAAACTTGACGGTACTGCCCGCGGCGGTGTTGTTCTCGCAATCAAAAATGAGCTTGGAATTCCCGTTAAGTTTATCGGCGTCGGCGAGCAGATTGATGACTTACAACCGTTTAAGCCTGAAGCATTTGCAGACGGTCTTTTTGACAAGATTGATTATAAAGAAGATGATGACAGTTCACTTCTTGACAATATTACTCCCACGGAGCATGTTCACACTGCCCTTGACGATATGGCAGAGATTGACACTTTGGTTTCTGCCATGCTTGATGAAATGATTCCTACCGAAGCAGAAGAAGTTACCGAGGAAGAGTTTGAACAAATCCAAAAAGACGAAATTATTGAAGAACTTCATGAGGTTGCCGAAGCGGTCGAAGAAGAAACCGAAGAATTAGAAGAAACTGAAAATAAGGAAGAGGCTGCTGAAGAAAAAGAAGAGCCAAAAGAAGAAAAGAAAGAAAAGAGGGGTTTCTTTGGACTTTTTAATCGCCACTCATAATATGAAAAAACAGGCGGAGCTCGAGAGAATTCTGAAGCCGCTTGGAATAAATGTTCTTACAGCCGACATGGCAGGAGTTAATTTAACAGACGTTGAAGAAACAGGCAAAACCTTTGAAGAAAATGCATTTCTGAAAGCCGCTTCGGGTTGCAAAGAAAGCGGAATGGTTTGTGTGGCTGATGATTCCGGTCTTTCGGTAGATGCCCTTGACGGTGCACCGGGAGTTTACTCCGCAAGGTATGCAGGCGACCACGGAAATGACGAAAAAAACATTGAAAAGCTTTTAGACGAGCTTAAAGATGTTCCCCAAGAAAAAAGAGGGGCAAAATTCGTTTCTGCGGTTTGTTGCTGCTTCCCTGACGGAAGAAGTTTTACGGTTCGCGGTGAGTGTCACGGAGTTATTGCATTTGAAAAGCACGGAAACGGCGGCTTTGGTTACGACCCTGTTTTCATTGTAGGCGACAAAACATTCGGTGAACTTTCAGCGGAAGAAAAAGATAAACTTTCCCACAGAGGAAACGCGCTTCG
>CAMFPJ010000025.1 GCA_945971755.1 uncultured Clostridia bacterium | reverse complement strand
GATTGCCTCTTGTCTCGTGGGCTCGGAGATGTGTATAAGAGACAGGTATGAAATTTTTTAATCAGGTGAATTTATGAGTTTAACTTACAAATTGCAAAAGAAAAGCATTGAGTTTTTACTTGACAAAATGCTGAAATACATTGACAAAGACCCCCACGGAAACCTTGTTAAGATGTCATATAAAATCGAGCCTATTTTCAATAAGATTTTCCCACCCGAAAATTTTAAGAAAATCCAAGATGCGGCTAAGGACCCTGACAATGTTTGGACAAAATATGCTCTTAGCCTGATTAGTGATATTGACCGTGGAATTACCAAGCAAATGCTTACGTCTTTCGGTATTGACGCCGGACTTTACGGTACAAAGGCAGTTCGTGAAAACCGTGAAAAATACAAGTGCAATATCCCGTTTATTATTCTTTTCGACCCCACAAGCGCCTGTAACCTTAAGTGCAAGGGCTGTTGGGCTGCCGAATACGGTCATAAACACAACCTAAGCAATGAGGAAATGCAGTCAATCGTTTCTCAAGGTAAGGAGCTTGGCACTCATTTTTATATGCTTACGGGCGGCGAACCGCTTGTCCGCAAAAAAGACGTTGTTGAACTTGCAAAAAACAACAAAGACTGTGTATTCGTAATTTACACAAACGCAACTTTAGTTGACCAAAAGTTCTGCGACGATATGAAAGAAGCGGGTAATATTTCTTTAGCGCTCAGCATTGAGGGCAGTGAGGAAACCAACGACTGGCGCAGAGGTGAAGGCGCTTATCAAACAACAATGAAAGCTATGAAACTTCTTAAAGAGAACAAGTGCCTTTTCGGTGTTTCCATTTGTTACACAAGCAAAAATATTGAATCTGTTACCGATGACAGTTTTATGAAAATGCTCATAAACGAGGGTGCGAAGTATGCTCTTTACTTTAACTATATGCCGGTAGGTCATGACGCCGACCCCGAGCTTATCCCAACACCCGAGCAAAGAGAAGTAATGTATAAATGGCTTCGCAAAACACGCGACGGAAAGAAAGGCAACCCGATTTTTGTTATGGACTTTCAAAACGACGCCGAGTACGTGGGCGGTTGTATTGCAGGCGGCAGAAACTACTTTCACATCAACTCCGCAGGTGATATTGAACCGTGCGTATTTATTCACTATTCAGACGCCAACATTCGCACACACACTCTTTTAGAGGCGTTAAAGTCACCTCTTTTCACACAGTATTATAAAAATCAGCCCTTTAACGATAACCATTTACGCCCCTGCCCAATGCTTGAAAACCCGGATATACTTCGCAAAATGGTTTCTGAATCCGGTGCAAAATCTACAGATTTAATCGTTGCCGAATCTGCTGACGAGCTTTGTTCAAAGTGTGACAAATATGCAAGTGAGTGGGCACCAAAAGCAGAAGAAATTTGGACTTCAACCAAACACAGAGATACTCACACGCAGTATTACCGTGACACACAAGAGGGCAAAAAAGAATTCGGCTGCCCCGGTGGCTGCCAAGGCTGCGCATCTCACAAATAAAAAAGTCTGCTCTCGAAAGAGGGCAGTTTTTGTTAAGGAGACAGATATGATAATTGAGGAAATTAAAGATAGATTATTAAGTGAGCAGGACTTAAAATACAAGGAATTTCAATTAAAGCTAATGCCGGGTATAAGCTTTGAACGGGTAATCGGTGTTCGCACGCCGACTCTTAGAAAAATGGCAAAAGAACTTGCAAAGAATCCCGAAATTGACGTGTTTTTACGTGATTTACCGCACGAGTATTATGACGAGAATAATTTGGCTGGCTTTATTATTTCCGAACTTAAAGATTATGACAAGGTAATCCAATATATTGATTTGCAATTACCTTTTATTGACAACTGGGCTACCTGCGACCTTTTAAGTCCTAAAGCATTTAAGAAAAACAGAGATAGACTTAAAAAAGATATTGAGCGTTGGTTTAATTCAAACGAAGTTTTCACAAAAAGATTTGCAATAGAAATGATTATGTCTCACTTTCTTGATGAAGATTTTGACGAAAGTTATTTCCCGAGAATTGCAGAAATTCGAAGTGACGAATACTACATAAATATGATGATTGCTTGGTTCTTTGCAACAGCTCTTGCAAAGCAGTGGGATAGCACAATAAAGTTTATTGAGAACCGTAAACTTCAAGAATGGACTCACAGAAAGACTATTCAAAAAGCCATAGAAAGCTACCGAATTACAGATGAACAAAAGGAATATTTAAGAACACTTAAATAAGAAAACCCCGAGCACAGCTCGGGGCTAAATTTTCAATTATGAAAGTTTATGAATGAAAAGTCCCGACAAAAGTTTTGGCTCAAACCAAGTTGATTTAGGCGGCATAACCTTTCCTGCATCTGCAATATTCATCAGTTCCGTTAATGAGGTTGGGTACATTGAGAAAGCAAGCTTCATTCCGTTATTTACTCTTCTTTCCAGTTCCGAAAGTCCTCTGATTCCCCCGACAAAATCAATTCGTTTGTCTGTTCTCGGGTCAAGGATACCCAGAATAGGTGCAATTACACTGTTTTGCAAAATTGAAACGTCAAGAGAAAGAACAGGGTCAGTTTCGTCAATAAATTCCTGCTTTGCTTTTAATGAATACCAATTGCCGCCCAAATACATTCCGAACTCGTGGCGTTCTTTTGGTGAGTATGCATTTTCGCCTACAAGCGTAACCGTAAACTTATCGCCGAGTGCGTTAAAAAATTCCTTTTCGGTAAGTCCGTTAAGGTCGGCAATGACACGGTTATAGTCCATAATTTTTAACTCATCACAAGGGAAGATTACCGAAAGAAAGAAGTTAAATTCAGCATTTTTGTCGTATTCGCCCTCGCCTCTTCTTTTTTGACCGACTTTAACGGCTGACGCACAGCGATGGTGTCCGTCTGCAATATAAAGATACGGAATATTTGCATATTCGCTTACAAGTTTATTTACAGTTTCGTCATCATCAATAACCCATACTGTTTGGGAAACGCCGTCCTCACAGATAAAGTCATAAACAGGAGTGTGGCTTTCTTTCCAATCTGAAACAATTTTTGAAACAGTCTTATTCTCACGGTGGGTTAAGAAAATGGGACCTGTGTTGGCATTTAATGTGTCAACGTGGTGAATACGGTCTGCCTCTTTGTCGGCTCTTGTAAACTCGTGTTTTTTAATAACGTTGTTTATATAATCGTCAACTGCGGTGCAACCTACAAGACCTGTTTGGGCTCTGCCGTTCATAACCTGCCTGTAAATATAAAGCATGGGTTTTGAGTCTTCAACCAAAACACCGTCAGCAATTAACTTTTCAAGGTTTTCCTTTGCTTTTTCGTAAACACTTTCATCGTAAATGTAGGTATCCCTCGGCAAGTCGATTTCTGCCTTGTCAACGTGCAGGAAAGAATATGGATTGCCCTTTACCATTTCTCTTGCCTCGTCGGAATTCATTACGTCATAAGGAAGTGCGCCGACTTTGTCTGCTTTGTCAACAGTCGGTCTTATTGCTTTGAAGGGTTTAAGAATTGCCATAGCGTGTATTCCTTTCAATATGTTTTTTGTAAAGTAATATGATAAAATATGCAACAGCAACGCCTGAAAGCGCACCGGAACAATCAATGAGCATATCACGAATCTGACATGCCCGACCGTCAGAGAAAATTTGATGAATTTCGTCGCCCGCCGCGTAAATACAGGTGCCGAAAAATGCAACAACAGTTGATTTTTTACTCTCAAAACTTGCAAAAACCGCATTGGTAATCAAAAGTGCAAGACCGGCAAATTCACAAAAATGTGCAAGTTTTCTGATTACGAATGATGAAATGTTAAGACCCGTAAGTTCAAAAATTCTTTGAATAAGAGAATTACTCATTTCGGCAGATTCCTCACCGCCCGCAGAGGACATATAAAAGATTACTCCCATGCAAGCGAGAACCAAAGCCCACGAAACAGCAACATAAATTTTTCTTTTTTTCGTCATTGCTTTCTGCCTTTATAAAAATAAACGTTTGACATATCCGACACAAAATATATCCCGCTTACGCTCTCTCCCACGCAAAAATACTGTGAATCAAAGTATAGCGGAGTTACAACTGCATTTTCAATAAGAAAACTTTGTGCGTATGTAAGGTTTGCACTTGTCTGATTATTTTTAAGATTTTCAAAAATTCTGTCATATTCTTCAGAGTTGTAGCCTAAAAAATTGTCTTCCTTACTGCTCTCAAAAATCGACATAAAATCAACTGCATTGCCTGTATCTGCCGAGATGGGATAAATCGCCATATCAAAATCTTTCTTTGCTATTGCAGCATAAAATTCGTCTTTTGAAAGCACATTAAGCGTACCGTTAAGCTCAACGCCGATATTTTTCTGCCATAAAGATATGATTTTCTTTGCTATACTTTCATTTTCGCCTGTGCAAACAATGTTGACCTTGAGCGTGGAAATCTCAAGTTCGGAAAAAGCCTCGGTTAATTCACGCCTTGCTCCTTGAACGTCATATTTTGCTTGGCTGACATCATTATTTGAAACAGTGTTTCCCGAAAGAAGATAACGGGGAGCAACGATTCCCCTTGCACGTTCCATGTCCAACGAGTCAAAGTCGATGGCACAGACAAGACCGTGCCGCATATCCGCGCGCTTAAATTCTTCTTTTGAAAGATTAAAAATCAAGGAATATGTAACATTGGTAAAATTCGTCTTTGTAACGCTGTTAGGAAGAACTTTTACAGATGACGAGTCAACAAAGCCGCAGTCATAATTGCCTTTTTTTATTTTGCCTGCAACCGAATTTATATCATTGTTAAGATAAAAATTTACAGAAGAGGGCACTGCTACGTTTGCGCCTTTGTATTCAGTATTTTTTGATATTTTAACAGATGTTTCGCTGCCTGTGTATGAAACATAAAACCCACCGTTAAAAACGGTATATTTCGGTTCAAGTCCGTATCTTCCCGCAGTTAAATCAAAAAACTGTTCATTACAAGCGGCGGTTATGGGCTGTGAAAGTGAAAACAGAAAACCGTCATCAGGTCTTTCGAGTGTAATTACAAGTGTGTAGTCGTCTGTTGCCTTTACGCCGAGAGCATCTTTACTCATTTCTCCTCTTCTGACTGCCTCGGCATTTTTTATTGCGGAAATAAGAACAAAATCGGGAGCCTGCGTTTCGGGCAAGCAGGCACGGGTAATTCCGAAAGCAAAATCCTTTGCCGTTATTTCACCGGGTATTGCCCCGCCCTTTTCTTCAATAAATGCTTTTGCTTTTTCGGAAACGAAATATTTAAGCCCCTTGCGAATTTTAACGGTGTAAGTAAGATCGTCGGCGGAAACCGAATAACTTTCTGCGGCAAGGCATTGTAATATGCCGTTTTCATCAGGGCGAAGAAGTGTATCAAAGCAGTTAAGTGCTATTATTTTTTCAGACTGTGTTTGCGCAATTTGCGGGTCAAATGTTTGCGGCAACTCTGAAACTGCCATACTGAAGCCTTTGCCGGAAGTATCTTTTTCTCCGCAGGCTGTTAAAATGCTCATACAAAATGCAAGAACCAATATTATACAAATATATTTTTTCATTGATTATCACCTTTTTAGAGTATAACAAAAAAAACATCATTGTGCCACACATTTTGAAAAAAAGTTTGAAAATATGATGATTTTACCGCATGAATTTGATATAATGAATTTTAAGTTTAGGAGGGAACATATTATGGATAATGTAATTTACATTTTATCAGGCATTATTCTTGTGGGAATTGTTTTTCTTGCAATTATAATTTTTATGCTTTGGAGCAAGGTCAAAAGTATTGGTGACAATTCCTCTGCCGAGCAGAAAATTGACAGTATGCAAAGAAACATCGGCGATGAATTCAGCCGTATTCGTACAGAAAATTTTAATTCAAACAAGGCATTTCGCGAAGAAGTCGGCAGAAGCCTTGAAGCAATGGGAAATAAGGTTGAGGCGCAGAACAGAGCCAATGTTGAAAACCGTGAAAAAATTACCGAAATGCTCATTAGCATTCGTGACAAGAACTCTGAAAATGCGGACAGACAAAATAAGGTTTTGGAGTCCGCAATAGGTAAAATGCAGGAGTCAAACGAAAAAAAACTTGAAGAAATGCGAGTAACAGTTGACGAAAAACTCACATCTACTCTTACAACGCGTCTTGACTCTTCTTTCAAAACAGTTTCCGAACAGCTTGAAAAGCTGTATAAATCTCTCGGTGAAATGCAGACACTCTCAACAGGTGTTACAGAAAATGTTACTGCGCTGAACAGAGTTCTTACTAACGTTAAGGCAAGGGGTACATGGGCTGAGGTTCAGCTTCAGGGAATTCTTGACCAGACAATTCCAAATATGTATGAAACAAACGTTGCAACCGTTCCGGGCTCACAGGAAAGAGTTGAATTTGCAATTCGTATTCCCTCTTCAGAAAAATGTGAAAGCGACATTTTGCTTCCCCTTGACTCAAAATTCCCGATGGAAGACTATGTTCGTTTAACTGCTGCGGCAGATTCAGCAGATGCCGAAGCCGTTAAAGAGGCTCGCAAAGCGTTGGAAACAAGAGTTCTTAAAGAGGCAAAGGACGTTTCAAAATATATTCACGTACCGAATACAACTCCGTTTGCAATCATGTATTTGGCAACCGAAGGTCTTTATGCTGAAATTTCATCTTCGCGCACAGGGCTTCCCGAAAGAATTCAGCGGGAATACAATGTTATGATTGCAGGTCCAAGCACAATCACGGCTCTTCTCAATTCACTTTCGATGGGCTTTAAGACAGTTGCTATTAACGAAAAAGCTAACGAGGTTCGTGAGCTTCTTTCTGCAATTAAAACTCAATACGACAAGTTTGACGCGCTTCTTGACAAGGCTCACAAGAAAATCGCTGAGGCAGGAAAAACCATTGATGACGCCAAGTCAAGAAACAATATTATTCAGAAAAAGCTTCGCACGGTTGAGGCTCTTGACACACAAAGTGCCGAAAAACTGCTTTTAGACGACTTTGAGTTTCCCGTTTCGGATACTGAAAATTAAAAAAAATCTTGCAAGTTGACGAATTTTGTTTTATCATATTATTTGGCATATTTTATATACAAAAATAATGTGTTATGTTTATAACAATTAGGAGGAAAAATGATGGCATTAAAACACGCTGAACTTATCGCACAAATGACACTTGAAGAAAAAGCAAGTATGTGCGACGGTCTGGACTATTGGCACAGCCAGCCTGTTGAAAGATTAGGGATTAAATCTGTCAGTCTTAATGACGGCCCCCATGGCATTCGTAAGAAAGGTGACCCTGACGCAGCAAAGAAAGGTGAAACAGACCTTCTTAAAGGCGTCCCCGCAATCTGCTTCCCGACAGCATCGGCTACGGCCTGTTCTTGGGACCCGGACCTTATCAGAAAGATGGGCGAGGCCCTCGGCGATGAATGCCGTAAAGAAAAGGTTTCAATTCTTTTAGGACCGGGTACAAACATAAAGCGTTCTCCCCTTTGCGGAAGAAACTTTGAGTACTTCTCCGAAGACCCGGAGCTTGCAGGCGAAATGGCTGCCGCATTCATTAACGGCGTTCAGTCAAAGGGTATCGGTACTTCTCTTAAGCACTACGCTGCAAATAACCAGGAAACAAGAAGAATGACAGTTAACACTGTTGCAGACGAAAGAACACTTCGCGAAACATATCTTCGTCCTTTTGAAATTGCGGTTAAGAAAGCACAGCCTTGGACAATTATGTGCGCTTACGAGAGACTTAACGGCTATTACTGTGCTGAAAACAAATGGCTCCTTACTGACGTTCTTCGTGGTGATTTCGGTTATGAAAACCTTGTTGTTACTGACTGGGGCGCAGAGAATGAAAGAGTTCCCGGTCTTATTGCAGGTCAGGAAATTGAAATGCCCACATCATCAGGTGACGGCACAAAGCTTATTGTTGACGCTGTAAAGGACGGTTCTCTTGATGAGGCTGTTCTTGACCGGGCAGTTGACCTTATTTTAAGCATGGTTGACAAATCAGTTGCTACACTTGGCGACTATACATACGATGCAGACGAGCACCACGCCCTTGCAAGAGAAATTGCAACACAATGTATGGTTCTTATGAAGAATGACGGTAATCTTCTTCCTCTTAAAAAAGACCGGAAGATTGCAGTTATCGGTGAAATGGCAAAGAAGCCACGCTACCAGGGCGCAGGTTCATCACTCATTAACCCGATTAAGCTTGATAACGCTTGCGACACAATGACTGAAATGGGCATTGCTTATGACTATGCTCAGGGTTATTCAACTGCAAAGAAGAATAAGATTTCCGACGACACATTTGTTGCAGAAGCAGTTGCAAAGGCAAAGGACGCAGAAGTTGCAGTTCTTTTCATCGGTCTTACAGACGAATTTGAAACAGAGGGCAACGACAGAAAGCACCTTGGCATTCCTCCCCTTCACAACAGACTTGTTGAAGAGGTTCTTAAGGTTAACAAAAATGTTGTAGTAGTACTTTCCGGCGGTTCTTCGGTTGAAATGCCTTGGGCAGACAGCGTTCCCGCAATTCTTAACGAGTTCCTTACAGGTCAGGCAGCAGGTAGTGCCGTTTGTGACATTCTCTTCGGTGATGTTAACCCGTCAGGTAAACTTGCTGAAACATATCCTTATGCACTTGAGGATAACTCAAGCGCAAACTACTTCCCGGGCACTCAGGTTTCTGTTGAGTACAGAGAGGGTATTTACGTCGGTTACAAATATTACGACACAGCAAACAAGGCTGTTCGTTTCCCGTTTGGCCACGGTCTTTCATACACAACATTTGAGTATAGCGACATTAAACTTTCTGCTGACTCAATTAAAGATACCGACAAGGTAACGGTTACATTCAAAATTAAAAATACAGGTGACCGTGACGGTGCTGAAATTGCACAGCTTTACGTTTCTGACGTTGAAAGCACAATTTACAGACCCACAAAAGAACTTAAGGGCTTTAAGAAAGTATTCCTTAAAGCAGGCGAAGAAAAAGAGGTTTCAATTGACCTTGAAAAACGCGCATTCGCCTTCTACAATGTTGACGCTCACGCTTGGCAGGTTGAAAGCGGTGAATTCAAGATTTTAGTCGGTGCGTCAAGCCGTGACATTAAACTTGAATCTTCGCTTAACGTTGAATCAACTGACGCATTTGCAATTCCTGACTACAAGACAATCGCTCCCTCATACTACGGTGCAAACATTATGAATGTTCCGGATGACGAATTCAGAGCAGTTCTCGGTCACGAAATTCCTGCAAACACCCGTGACAAGAGCAAGCCTCTTACAATTCTTAACACTCTTGAGGATGCTTACGACACAAAATGGGGCGGCAGACTTTGCAGACTCCTTACAAAGTTCCTCGGCGCTGAAACAATGATGGGCGCAGTTGCTTTGCAAACACCTATTAAGAACTTCATTTCAATGAGTTTCGGTATTTTCTCACCAAAGATGGCAGAGGGCCTTCTTATGATGCTTAACGAAGGCAAATTCTGGAGACCGCTTGGCAAGATGGTCGGCGGCTTCCTCTTCGGCGGCGGAATTAAGAAACTCGGCAGACTTAAACAAATCTGATTTCAGTTACAATAAAACAGGCGGTTCATTCGAACCGCCTGTTTTTTTTATTTATTCAGTTGTTTTTTTTACGGCAAGATAAACTTTTTCCCTCTCCCCCGTCTTTTGTTCTTCGTAAATCAGAAAACCGCTGAGGCTCAAAGCCTTTTCAATCTCTCTGTATTCAAAATTTGCGGGTGCGTCAAAGACTAAAGAACTGTCGGGTGCAAGCAAGCAGCCGATTTCACTCACAAGCATTTGAAGCCCTTTAACAGACAACATTTCCGATAGTCCGAAGGCCGTTACAAAGGCTCTTTTGTTTTTGTCAAAGCCCTGTTCGGATGAAAAGCAGTCAAATACTTTAAGAGAGTTTGCCCATTGGGGCTTTTTACCGAAAAATACACTTTCGCCTAAATGAACATATTGCTCTGTTCCGAAATATACCGCATTTTCAAGACTGTAAAGTCCAAACATTTTGCCGTTCATCAAATCACCTCTATATATTTAATACCGCAAAAGTCAAGGAGAAACAAGACTTGAAATATTGACTGAAATGTGGTAATACCATAAAAATTTTTGTTTGTCAAGACAGAAAAAAACCGAGGCCTGAACCTCGGTTTTTTCTTTTTGGGGGCATTTTATTTCAGAACAGAAATTGCTGCTTCGGGAACATAACCCTTAACAACACTTCCGTCATCATAAACTATGAAAACATATCTGCCGTCATCTTTGTAAGTGTCATAAACGGGAACCGACTTATCTGCAATTTTCTGTGCCTTTGCAGAGTCGTTTACATTGATAACTTTCACATTTTCCTGAGAGTACATCATATTGACAAACTCCGTATAATTGCCGCTTTGTCGGATACTGCTATCATTTTCTTTAAGATAGATATCATAATTAAATTTGCTGTCAACGTTAGACACGAACATATCGGGGTGAACTGAGTTATAGCTGAACATATTGTATCTTTCACCCACAGAGTCAATTCCGTCTATGCTTAACTTTTTATCTGCATAGAATACTTCCTTAACATTGGCAGTATGCTTGCTCGGAACACTGTTACCGAGAATTTTAAGTGTTTCTGTCATTTGCGGATAGATAAGAATACATTTGCGTCCCATTAAAGACACATTAAATTGCTTTTCTTCTCCGGTTTTTACTTCCAGTTCATCAATTTCTCTGCTCCAACTAAGATAACCGTAATTGAATATATAACTGTCGGTAACATTGTCAGCCACATTTCTGTAAAGTGCGAGTGCTCCGAGAGGCTTTGACGGATTAAGGAACAGTTCGTCATAAGTCATTTTTGAAAGGTCATTATAAAGCGCTTTCAAAAGTTCTTTATCTTGAATAACGTATTCATCAACCATTTTGATTGTGTCGTAATAACCCTCGTTATTGTCGTTTCCGTAAATTTCTATACCGTCGGCAAGAAGTGACGGAGCGAAATAATGGAATCCTTTAATGTTGTAAATATACTCATCGCCATAATCGCCGTAATATGAAGTATAATTCTCTCCATCAAAGCTATTATAGGCGGGAAGATAATAGTCCATTCCCTCAATGTATTGATATTCTTCGCCTATTTCCGATTTATCGGGGTCAAGAATATTTGCCATAACCACATCAAAGAAATTTGAGTTGATTACATCTTTACCGTATTGATGCATAAGCTCATCAGAATAAACCGGAAATCTTCTTGCCATTACTTCGCCGTCTTTTGTTTTGATAATAAATTCGGCGTACATTAAAGATGACTCTGAATCGTATTTGCTATTCTTTATTTTTTCGAAATAATCAAGGCAAAGCTTTATGTCTTCCGGATTATCACTCTCGCAAAAATACTGATTTTCATTACTAATATTTGTGTTGTATGCATCAACCGCAGAATAATTGAATATGCCGCGGGGGTCACTGACGTTCATAGAAACAGATTTGATTTCCTTACGGTCGGGAAGCTTATTGAACGTTCCGAAATAACCCGTACCAACCGAAATCGTAATCAAAACACTTCCGACTGCCAAAACCGCCCAAACAGGAAGCATCTTTACTACACTTTTGATGTTTCTGCGTAAAACAAGTTCTGCCAAGAAGAATGCTATGAATGAAAGAATTACAAAAATTGCAAGGCAAAGGAATGCTTTGTGCCTGAAAAAGCCGTTATCATGATTGTATGCGTTGCAAAGACTCTCTGATACGCATTCAATGCAAACAGCAAAAGCGAACGCGCCGTTGATTGCCGATGAAAGATAGAATTTTCCGAAAGAGTTTGCATTCTCGGCTTTTCTCTTGTTGAAAAGGTAAAGACCTGCAACAATAATTGCGGCTGAAATTAAAACCCATGCAAAAATCGGGAATAAAAGTCCCGAATCCAATACCAAATCCTGCGGCACCTTGTTGCCTAAAACCTCTCTGCCCATAATGTTAATGGGATCACCGCTGTATTTTGCTTCTTTTACCTCACCGAGATTCTTTACGAATGTCCACGGTGAGCTCATTGTGCCGAGAATCTCAAGAAATGTTGTTTTTGACAGTGAGCTAACCTGAACATAGCCTTTAAGTAAAGTAGTTCTGATGAAAGTGAATTCGGAAACCAAAAGGATAAACACCGTGCTGGTTGTAAAGCTGGTGAGAATTGCCTCAATTCTTGAGCCTGAAATCGCTGAAACAAACGCTGTTATTGCCATACCCGCAACACCGCTGACAAACATTGCAATAGTGTAATAGAACATTACCGCTACCTGATGTTTATGATATCCGAATGTTGAAACATTGACAATAAAAATTAAAAAGAACGGAAGAAATGAGGCAACAAAAAGCTCGCAAGTGCCTGCTAATATTCTGTTAACATACAGTCTTGTGCGGGTAATTCCCATACTGAAAAACACATTAACACTGTTCTTCTTAAATGCAAATGAGAAATGCGTAAGAGCAATAAGCATACCGCACAGTACCATACCGATTACCATTAACTGCAAAATTTCGTTGTAAAAATCCGAAACACCGAAATATGAAATTACATGGTTTGCCTTTAACCATTCAATTCCCTCAAGTGATGTTTTCTTGTCAGAAATATATTCAATTACGGGAATTAAGAACTCGGAACTGAGAACAAAAAATGCAATAGCGGGAAATATCCAAACTTTTGCAAGACTTCTCAAAAAGTCTTTAACATTTGCATTATCATTCAAATACCTTTGTGATGTCATATTTCTTATCCTCCATTTCATTTAAGAATACTTCTTCCATTGTGAGCTGATATTCATCAATGGCAACAGGCAAAAGTGCATTTAGTTTTTGCTTTTCCTCAGTAGCGTCGCCTTCAAAAACCATCATTACAATTTTTCCGTCAATATCAAGGGATTTATATTTGATATCCTTGAAATCCTCAGGAGTTACATCACGGTCAAAGATAAGTCTGAGTTTACTGTAATTCTGCGAAATATCGTAAACTGAGCAATCCATTGTTAAATGCTTGCCGTTAATAAGACCGGCGTTGTCACAAAGGTTTGAAAGTTCAACAAGATTGTGTGATGAAATGATGATTGAAGCTTCTTTTTCTGCTATATATTCAACAAAAAGTTTCTTTGTAATTTCTCTCTTTTGCGGGTCAAGTCCGTCAAAGGTTTCATCCAGTAGGAGGAATTGAGGCTTTGAAGCAAGTGCCAGAACAATTTCCGTTTGACGCTGCATACCCTTTGAAAAGCCTCTGATTTTCTTTTTCTTGTCAAGCCCAAAAAGTTCAATAAGATTATCAAAGGTTTTGAAACTGAAATTAGGATAATAATCCGCATAGAACTTTGCCATTGATTTTGGCGTTGAGTTCATCGGAAAATACAGGTCATCGGGTATATAAAACATGAGTTTACGAATGTCATTATTATTAAACGTGTTCTGACCGTCCATCAAAACCTCACCGTTTTCAGGTCTGTAAATTCCTGCGGCAGTTTTAAGAAGTGTTGTTTTACCTGCACCGTTATAGCCGATAAGACCGTAAATTGATGAAGGCTCAACCTTAAATGAAATATCTTCTACTGCTGTGAAATCATCAAATTTTTTTGTGACATGCTTAAATTCAATCACGAAACTTCATCTCCCTCAAATAATTTTTCTACAATTTTTATTACGTCCGCTCGCTTAGCGCCCATCGCTTTCGCTTTGGCAATTGCTGTTCTGACCTCATCAAGAGCCGAATCTAAAATTGCGTTTCTCTGTGGATTGCCGCTTATAAAGATGCCTTTACCTGCTACCGAATACGTTATGCCTTTTGCTTCAAGTTCGGAAAACGCACGTTTTATCGTATTGATGTTTATTGCGAGTTCCGATGACAATTGCCGAAGGGACGGTAATTGTTCATTCGCCTTTAGCACTCCGCTGCTTACAAGCCCTGCTATTTGTTCCTCGATTTGCTCGTAAATCGGTGTTCGGGAATGGTAATCTAAAAATATTCTCAAGCGGCATCACCTCCTGTTAGTTGTCTGTATCAACTGTGCTATCACAATTAGCACAGTTACATATTACACCCTGTTTTACGGTTTGTCAACACCTTTTTATATATTTTTCAATTTCTTTTCGTTGACTTTGCTTCGACTTAAAAGTATAATCATTTCGGGAGAGTGAAAAATATGGCGTATCTATTTGTTCATTTTAAGGAAAAAATCACCCCTGACGGAGAGCAGGTTTATTTTTCTGTTTCAAAAGACGGTTTGAATTTTGAAATGCTCAACGGCGGTGAGCCTGTGCTTTCAAGCACAATGGGTGAAAAGGGTTGCAGAGATATTGAGATTGTAAGATTGCACACGGGCGGTTTTATTATAATCACGACCGACCTTTCCATAGCTTACCGCATGGACGAAAATTACAATGTTGACTGGAAAGAGGTTAACTCCACAGGCAGCAAGTGTTTTTGTGCTTGGCGCACCCCCGACCTGATAAATTTTTCCGAACAGGAACTTTTGCCCATTGGCAGAGAAGATTTCGGATGTATGTGGGCGCCTGAAGTAATTTTTGACGAAAAAAACAACGAATATCTTATTCATTGGGGCTCAACAAATAGTTTTGACAACTTTTCTCACATGATTATATTTTATTCCACAACCAAAGATTTCAAAACATTTACAGAGCCAAAACCGTTTTTCGGAAAGAAGAATGAAATACTTGACACACATATAACAAAAATCGGAGATACATATCACATGTTCTACAAAAATGCCGACCACCCACCGATGAATATGCACGCCACTGCTAAATATCTTTACGGCCCGTATGTTCACGATGAAGATTTTGAGAAATATATGGAAACAATAGATAAAGCAAACTGTTACGAAGCACCCACCAGCTACATTTTGCCTGACGGCAGATGGTGTTTAATGCTTGATTTCTTCGGCTGTGAAAAAGAGAAAATGGGCTATGTTCCGTTTATCTCAGATACGCCCGGTAGCGCCCGCTTCACAAGAGCTACGGAAGAATTCTCTTTCCCTTACGGCTTTAAGCACGGCAAGGTAATTGAAATTACCGATGAAGAATATGAAAGACTAAAAAACTATTATAAAAACTAAATGTAAAAGGCAATAAAAAAGCACCCCGAAGGGTGCTTAAATTTTTGTGTTTTGGAAATCTTAATAATTTTTTGCGTTGATTTCGAAGAAAGCTTTTGGATGAGCACATACCGGGCAGATTTCCGGA
>CAMFPJ010000024.1 GCA_945971755.1 uncultured Clostridia bacterium | reverse complement strand
TTATCGGCATTGTTGTCTGGTCACAAATTGTTCCGAAGTGGGACATTATGAAGGTTTGGAGATGCGGCTTCATTATTATGGCGGTTGCATTTGTTCCCCTATATTTTGCAAACACACTTGGTGCGGCAATTGCAATTGCGTGTGTTGTAGGCTTTGGTGTTGCCGCTTGCCTTACAACTATGGATTGCATTGGCGCAAAGCTTGTTGACGACGACTTCCGCCGCCACGGAATTAAGCGCGAGGGAATAATTTCCAGTCTTATGGGTGTTATGAACCGACTGAACGGACTTTACACATCACTTGCGTTTTATGTTGTTTCAAAGTCTTATCAGTTTGTTAACGGAGATAATCCCGGTCCTAATCCGTCTGCCGCTTCAAGAATGCTTCTTTGTGTGTTCCCCGCAGTGGCAATGGTAGCAGCGTCAATAATTGCATTCTTCTTGCATTTTAAGGAAAACGATGAAATATCTGATAATTAACGCCGATGACTTCGGTTATAACAGTGAGCAAAATGAGGCAATTCTCGATTTAGCTCAAAAGGGACTTATAACCTCAACCTCTGTATTGGCGGTGGGCCCAAAAGCCGCAGAGTGTGAAAAATTAAATAATATTGACATTTCCGTGGGTGTTCACCTTGCAATAAACAGCGACTGCCAAGAAAACAGGTGGCAAAGCCTTACAAAAGCCCAATCGCTCGGCGGAAAAACGGGGCTGCCCACAAAACAAAGTGACCTTACTTTTAAGGCAAAACGCAAAGATGTGCTCGCAGAGCTTTTTGCACAGTACGAGTTTGTATCGTCACGTGTGCCTGTTGACCATGCAGATAATCACTGCGGCACCCTTTACGGAATAAACGGCAGGCGGTTTTACCTTGACGCGTACTCCCTTTGCGAAAAATTTTCCCTGCCGTACCGATTCCCAAAAACAGATGGCTTTTTAACACGGCAAATGGGCAGAGAGATGCCAAAACCCGTTCTTGCATTTCAGCAAATGATTGTGAAAAAAGGCGAGGAAAAGGGCGTTAATCTTTTAGACGATTTAATCTCAAACCCGTGGAATATTGAAAGAATAGGCACTTATGAAAATCTCAGGGATTACTACATAAATCAGGTTAAAAACCTGAAAGACGGAGTAACGGAAATGTTTTTGCACCCTGCAAAGCCTCTTTCAGATGAGAAAACCGAATGGACAAAACGGGTTTTTGAGTATAAGCTTCTTAAAAGCGGCGATTTATTGGAGTGCGCCGAAAAAACGGGAGTGCAGGTTGTTTCGTGGAAAATATTTGACATTATATGAAAAAACACCGAAGTGTTAGTGAACTTTTTAATTCACTAATCTTCGGTGTCTTTTATTTTTCTTCTCGGTTTATTTTAAGTAAGTTACTGTTTCGGACAGTTCTTTCCTTAAACTGTGATTAGGCAGGGGACCCGCGCCTTTTTCGGCAAAGCCTAAATCTAAAAGCATAAGTATTTCTTCATTGTCGGGAAGTCCTAAATCGGCTTTAAGAGCATCAATGTCAACACAGTTTACCCAGCAACTGTCAATGCCAATATCGGCGGCAGCTAAAATTAAGTGTGTAGCCACTATTGTTGCGTCCTCAATTCCTGACTGACGGGTAGAATTTGGGTAGGTGTAAACATTGTCCTTGTTAAAGGCAACAATCAAAACCGTGCCTGCGTTATACCGACAGGGTGTGTGCTTGTCGATTACCGCCAAAACTTCGGGAGTGTTTGCAACGTAAATGTGCTGCTCCTGCAAATTTTTAGCGGTAGGGGCTAATCTTCCTGCTTCGAGAATTCTTGTTAACTGTTCATCGCTTATTTTTCTGCCGTCATATTTTTTACAGGAATAACGTTCTTTAATTACCTGTGAAAATTCCAAAAAAATCATCTCCGAAAATAATATTAATACTATTGTATCATAAATTATCACATTTGAACACAAAAAATCAGTTGCCGCAGCGGACAACTGATTTTTTAGTTAAATTAACTCTTTTCAGATAGCTGCATTGTCAAGAGTTGCAATGCCGTTATCCTTTAACACTTTTTCAGCGGCTGCGTTGTCGTCAACACGAAGAACAACATACGCACCAAGCTCCGTCGAAGCGGTGAAAGCGTACATATATTCAATGTTAATGTTTGACTTGCCGAAAGCGGTTAAAACAGCAGACAATGCGCCCGCCTTGTCACTCATTTCGGCGGCAATAACGTCAGTAACCGTAACAACACAGTCCTCCGAAAGAATATTCTTGGCTTTTTCGGTATCTGACACGATTAAACGAAGAATACCGAAATCTTTTGTGTCTGCAATGCTCATAGCACGAATGTTAATCTCTGCGTCCGCTAAAGATTTAACTATTTCCAAGAGCGTGCCGGGTTTGTTTTCAACAAATACTGATAATTGTTTAATAGCCATATTAATTCCCATAGCCTTTCCGGCTACAAATAGTTTATAAAAAATTCCTAACGCCTTATTGTAGCCGGATAAGGCGTATAATGGGAATTTAGCCATCTCAAAATTATGCCACAGGCATGCTTTTAGGGCAATACAATCGGAATAGTGTGATTTTTCACACTATTACTCCTTTTTAATCGTGAAGTTTACGCTTATCAATTACTCTGACTGCTTTGCCCTCACTGCGAACAACTGATTTAGGCGGTACAAGGTGTACCTTAGGACCGATACCGAGCATTGTACGCATTGCTCCTTCCAATGCCTTTTCCTTTGCCTGTGTTTCGCTGACTTTATCGGAGAACTGCTCGGGAGAAAGCTCAACGTTAATATCAATAGTGTCGGTGTTGTTAGCTCTGTCAACGATAATCTGATAGTTAGGTGTGTAACCCTCATTGAGAAGAACTGTTTCAATCTGGCTGGGGAATACGTTAACGCCGCGAACAATAAGCATATCGTCGCTTCTGCCCATGGGCTTACACATTTTAACGTGAGTTCTGCCGCAAGAGCACTTTTTACGTGTAAGAACGCAGATATCTCTTGTTCTGTAACGAAGAAGCGGGAATGCCTCTTTGTCAAGCGATGTAAATACAAGTTCGCCCTTGCTTCCCTCGGGAAGAACTTCGCCTGTATCCGGGTCAATGATTTCAGCATAGAAATGGTCTTCGTTAATGTGCATGCCTGTCTGTTCCGAACATTCAAAGGACACGCCGGGGCCGCTTGTTTCCGTTAAGCCGTAAATGTCGTATGCTTTAATGCCGAGGCTCTTTTCAATATTTCTTCTCATTTCCTCTGTCCAGGGCTCTGCACCGAAAATACCTGCTTTAAGATGGTTATCTTCAGGCTTGTAGCCTGCATCTGCAAGAGATTCACCGATATATGCGGCGTAAGAAGGAGTGCAGCAAAGAATTGTTGACTTAAGGTCCATCATAAACTGAATTTGACGCTCCGTGTTGCCTGATGACATGGGGAGTGTAAGGCAGCCAACCTTGTGTGAACCGCCGTTAAGACCGGGACCGCCTGTGAAAAGGCCGTAACCGTAGCAAACCTGACAAACATCGTCCTTTGTGCCGCCTGCCGCAACAATGGCACGTGCACAGCATTCCTCCCAAAGCTCAATATCTGCCTGAGTGTAAAATGCAACAACTCTCTTGCCTGTTGTGCCTGAGGTTGACTGAATTCTGACGCAGTTTTTAAGGTCTGTGCCGAGAAGGCCGTAAGGATAAGCTTCTCGAAGGTCTGCCTTTGTTAAGAAAGGCAGTTTCTTAATGTCGTCAATAGTCTGAATATCTTCAGGCTTAACACCTTTCTCGTCCATAAGTTTACGGTAATACTCAACATTTTCGTAAACGTGTTTTACTTGCTTTTTGATTTTTTCGTTTTGAATTTCAACGATTTTTTCTCGGGAAGCAGTTTCAATTTCCGGTTGATAATAATGCTGTTCTTCCATAACCGAGTCTCCTTTTTATTAAACATTATAGCCCAAAGCAAAGGCTTTTTTATTTATTTCAACAAATTGAGGTTTAACATTTTTTTCAATGGCAAGAAGCCACTTTTCATAGGGAATATCAAAGTATTTTGCAACTCTGCCCATAAGTACAATGTTAACACTTTTGGCATTGCCTGCCTGTTTTGCAAGCTCGAGTGCGTCAATAGCGTCAACAAATGCGCCTTTTGCTCTCATTTCATCAATAATACCGGAAGGGTATTCTGCCGAACCTGTAATAACAGGCATTGGGTCGATTTCCTGAGTGTTAACGATTATTTTACCGTCTTTTTTAAGACAGGCAAGGTATCTTGCGGCTTCAATCTTTTCAAACGAAACGATAACGTCTGCTTCGCCTTCGCTGATAACGGGGGAGTAAACCTTGTCACCGAAACGAACATAGGTAACAACAGAGCCGCCGCGCTGGCTCATACCGTGAACTTCGGATACTTTAACGTCAAAGCCCTCGTCTGTTAAAAGTGAGCCTAAAAGCTTGCTTGCCAGAAGACTGCCTTGACCGCCAACGCCCACAATCATAATATTTTTAGTGCTCATATTATCTGTCCCCCTTTTCAATGGCATTGACCTTGCACATCTGAGTGCATACGTCGCAGCCGACGCATTGTGTAAAGTCGATATGCGCTTTACCGTTCTTAATGCTTATTGCGGGACAGCCAATCTTCATACACATTTTACAGCCAACGCATTTGTCTTCGTTGACGGTAACGGGTGACTTTGCTTTAACATATTTCAAAAGCATACAGGGTCGTCTTGAAATAATAACCGACGGTGCGGCAACGGAAAGCTCTTCAAGAATTGCGTCTTCACACTCTTTAAGATTGTAAGGGTCAACAACTCTTACTCTTTCAATGCCGATTGAACGGCAAAGCTCTTCAAGATTAACTGCAGCGGCAGGCTCCCCCTTAATGTTGTAGCCTGTTGTGGGGTTCTGCTGATGACCTGTCATTCCCGTAATGGAGTTATCAAGAATAATAACAGTTGAGTTAGAGCCGTTGTAAGCAATATTGACAAGACCCGTCATACCGGAGTGCATAAAGGTTGAGTCACCGATAACGCAGACTGTTTTCTTTTCGCTTTCCTCTCCGCCGGCTTTGTTAAAGCCGTGAATACCCGAAACAGAAGCACCCATACAAAGTGTTGAGTCAAGGGCAAAGAGGGGAGCGGCACTGCCGAGAGTGTAACAGCCTATATCACCGAGGGCGGTTATCTTGTGTTTAGACAATGTGTAGAATAAACCGCGGTGAGGGCAACCGGGACACATAACGGGCGGGCGAATCGGAATAGCCGTATCGGTCGCCGTGTTTTCGGGAACGGGGATACCAAATGCTTTGCGGATAGTGTTCTGATTGTACTCGCCCAGAAGTGAGAACATCTCTTTTCCGACGCATTTTATACCGATATTATTAAGATGTGTTTCAATAATCGGGTCAAGCTCTTCAATTACATAAAGTTTATCAACATAAGAAGCAAAGTCTTTGATGATTTCAACGGGAAGCGGGTTAACAAGACCGAGTTTTAATACGGAAACGCTGTCACCGAAAACTTCTTTAACGTATTGATAGCAAGTACCCGAGCAGATAATACCCATTTCTTTGCCTGTTTTTTCTATCTTGTTAAGAGAAGACGTCTCGCCAAGTGCTTGAAGCTTCTTTGTTCTTTCTTCAACAAACGGGTGGCGGCGAATTGCGTTCGCAGGAGCCATTATGTATTTCTGCGGGTTCTTTTTATATTCGGGAAGAGTGATTTCCTCTCTTTCACAAAGTTCAACACTGCTTTGTGAATGTGCAATTCTTGTGCACATACGAATAATGACGGGAGTGTCATATTCCTCGGAAATGCGGTAAGCCGCTTTAACAAAGTCCTTTGCTTCGCTTGAGTCTGCAGGCTCAAGCATCGGAACCTTAGCCGCAATAGCGTAGTGCCGTGAGTCCTGCTCATTCTGAGAGGAGTGCATGGCAGGGTCGTCTGCTACGAAAAGCACCATACCGCCGCCAACTCCCGTGTAAGATAGTGTGAAAAGCGGGTCAGCGGCAACATTAAGACCTACGTGCTTCATAGCACAGGCGCTTCTTGCACCGCGAAGTGACGCTCCGAAAGCAACTTCCGTTGCTACCTTTTCGTTAGGAGCCCATTCGCAGTAAATTTCATCATATTTTGCGGCAAACTCCGTGATTTCGGTTGACGGTGTTCCCGGGTAACTGGAAACAACCTTAACACCTGCTTCATAAAGACCGCGTGCAATGGCTTCATTGCCAAGCATTAACTTTTTCAAAGTTATCACCTTTTACTGTTTATTTTTATTCACCGAGACTGTCGGTAATACCTACTGTTTTAGTATCGTTGTAGCACTTGAACATTTTATCTGTGCCCTGTGGCAAAGTCTTTTTTGTGATAAGGCTCACAATGGGAACGATAATAAGTCCGCCTACCATTGCAAATGAACCTGAGTGAAGTGAGGTCTTAAATACAACATCGGCAAGGAATGAACCTTGTGGGAATGAGAATACGCCAAAAGCTAAAAGAAGCTGAATGATTTCAAGACCGACACCGTAGATGAATGATACTACAACCGCTGCCTTTGTTGTCTTTTTCCAATAAAGGCCGTAAAGGAACGGGGCGAGGAACGCGCCTGCAAGAGCACCCCAGGAAACGCCCATCATCTGTGCAATATATTTAGTAATCTCTGATTTACTGTTAACCTGGAAAATAGCAATAGTAGCAGAAATCACAATAAATACAACGATAAGTAATCTCATTGTAAGCATCTTGCTCTTTTCTGACATTTCTTTCTTTCTAAGCGGAGCGATAAGGTCAAGTGTAACTGTTGAACCGCTTGTAAGAACAAGTGAAGAAAGAGTTGACATTGACGCTGAAAGAACAAGTACAATAACAACTGCAATAAGAACAGGGGAAAGAGTTGAGAGCATTGTAGGAATAATCGAGTCAAAACCGCCAACCGGCTTTCCTGTTGCGGCATCAACCTCAATAACATCTGAGAAGAGTCTGCCGAAGCCGCCGAGGAAGTAGCAACCGCCTGCAACTACAATTGCAAAAATTGTTGAAATAACAGTACCTTTTTTTATTGAGTCTTCATTCTTGATAGCATAGAACTTGCCAACCATCTGCGGAAGCCCCCAAGTACCGAGAGATGTAAGAATAACAACAAATAAAAGGAAGAGCGGGTCAGGACCGAGGAATGATGAGAATGCACCTGCACCGTCCCAGCCTTTTGCACCCTCAACCATTGCGAGTGAGTGTGTAGCCGCCAAAAGACCGCCGTTTGCTTTAAGAACGGCTAAAATTACTGCTGCAATACCGCCAAGCATAATAAGACCCTGAATAAAGTCATTAAGAGCAGTTGCCATATAGCCGCCGATAAGAACGTAAATACCTGTAAGAACAGACATTACAATAACGCATACCGAATAGTCAATTCCGTTGTATGCCATTGAGAAAAGTCTTGAAAGGCCGTTAAAGAGTGATGCTGTGTAAGGAATTAAGAACACAAATGTGATAATTGATGCCGCAATTTTCAGTCCCTTTGATTTATATCTTGCACCGAAGAAGTCAGGCATTGTTTTTGAGCCGATTGCCTGAGTCATAATTCTTGTTCTTCTGCCCAGAACCGACCAGGCAAGAAGTGAGCCGATAAATGCATTGCCAAGACCAATCCAAGTTGATGCAAGGCCAAAGTTCCAACCGAACTGACCGGCGTATCCTACAAAGATAACTGCCGAGAAGTAAGATGTACCGAAAGCAAAGGCGCTGAGCCAGGGCCCTACCGAACGGGAGCCCAACACAAAGCCGTTAACGTCTGTTGCATGTTTGCGTGAGCGTACACCGATGCCTATCATAAGTGCAAAGAAGCACACAATAAGGGCAGAAGTAATGATCATTGTTGAGTTCATTTTCATTCTCCTTTATTTTGAAATGAGATTATCTCTCATTTTGGTCTGAAATTAAGTGCTCTGCGCCGTAAATCTTGCGAAGTAACGGCTTTTCGATTTTCCCTGTGGGGTTGCGGGGAACATCTGCAAAAATAATTTTCCGCGGACGCTTGTAACGGGGCATTCCGAGGCAAAATTCGTTAATTTCTTCTTCGGAAGCTTCCATTCCGTCTTTAATTTTAATGATAGCGGCGGCAATTTCGCCGAGTCTTTCATCGGGAAGACCGATAACCGCAACGTCGGAAACCTTGTTGTTTGTACGGATAAAATCTTCAATCTGAACAGGGTAAAGGTTTTCACCGCCTGTAATAATAACGTCTTTCTTTCTGTCAACAAGGAAGATAAAGCCGTCTTCATCTTTCATAGCCATGTCGCCTGTGTAAAGCCAGCCGTCTTTAAGCGTTTTTGCGGTTGCTTCAGGGTCGTTGTAGTAACACTCCATAACGCCGTCACCCTTTAAGATAAGTTCGCCTACATCCTGGCCTTTTACTTCGTTGCCGTTTTCGTCAACAATTTTAACTTCCCAGCCGTAGCCCGGAACACCGATTGCGCCTACTTTATGTACATTTTCAACACCAAGGTGAACGGCCCCGGGGCCGATTGACTCCGAAAGTCCGTAGTTTGTGTCATATTGATGATTTGGAAAATACTCAAGCCAATGCTTAATAAGGCTTTGGGGAACAGGCTGAGCACCGATGTGCATAAGCCGCCAAGCGGAAAGGTCATAGTCGGAAAGCTTAAGCGCCCCTGAGTCAAGAGCATTGAGAATATCCTGTGCCCACGGCACTAAAAGCCAAACGATTGTGCATTTTTCCTTTGATGCGGCGTCAAGAATAAACTCAGGCTTTGTACCTTTGAGAAGAACTGCTTTTGAGCCGCTTAAAAGTGAGCCGAACCAATGCATTTTTGCGCCTGTGTGGTAAAGGGGAGGAATGCAAAGAAAAACGTCTTCATGCTGCTGCGAATGGTGGTTTTGCTCAACTCTGCAAGAGTGAATGAGCGAACGGTGCTTGTGAAGAATTGCTTTCGGGAAGCCCGTTGTGCCCGATGAAAAGTAAATTGCCGCATAATCGTCCTCTGTGAGAGGAATATTCGGGTTAGCGCTACTGCAATCAGCGGAGAGAGCGTGGTAATTCTCCGCAAATGAGGGACAACCGTCACCAACATAAATAAGCAGTCTGTTCTGACTGATTTCGTCTGCAATTTTTTCAACTCTGCCGATGAATTCCGGGCCGAAAACAAGCATATCTGATTCAGCGAGTTCAACGCAGTACTTAATCTCGTCAGCGGAATAACGGAAGTTAAGGGGAACTGCCATAGCGCCTGTTTTGAGAATACCGAAATAAATGGGAAGCCATTCAAGACAGTTCATAAGAAGTATTGCTACCTTGTCACCTTTGCCGATGCCAAGGCCCATTAAAGCGTTTGCAAAACGGTTTGCTTTCTCGTTAAAAACAGTCCAACTAATCTCTGTTCTGTAATATGAGCGTTCGGTTGGCTGAACAAGTTCATAGTCACGCCAGGTAAGTCGGCGATTGTCGGAAATTTCGGGGTTAATCTCAACCAAAGCGATTTCGTCACCCAGTTCACGACTGTTTTTTTCTAATAAATCTACGATTGTCATTAAATTCACCTTTTAATATTAATGTTTTTGGTGTATAATATTTCCTGTAAGTTACTAAACAGGAGATTTTTGAATGATTATTGATTTTCATACTCACACATTCCCTGAAAAAATAGCCGCACAGACTATTGCCTATTTATCTGAAAAAGGTAACACAAAACCTTACAGAGAGGGCACGCTTTCAGCCTTAATTGAAACTCAAAAGCAAAGCGGAGTAGATATAAGCGTTGTTTTGCCCGTTGCCACGCTTCCAAAGCAAGTAGAGTCAATAAACAAACTCAGTTTTGAGAAAAACGGCATGGACGGTATTGTTTTCTTCGGTGCAATTCACCCCGACTCAGAAAACATTGAAGAAATACTTGAAGGTATTAAAGCTCACGGGTTAAGGGGTATTAAAATTCACCCCGATTACCAAGGAGTTTATTTTGACGACCCGCGCTATGTTCGTATTTTAAGAGAGGCGGCAAAGAGAGATTTGCTCGTAGTAACTCACGCGGGAATTGACATCGGTTACCCCCGGGACGTTCACTGCACACCCAATATGGTCTTAAAGGTTCTTGACGAACTTTCGGGAATAATTGACAACAAACTGATTCTTGCTCACATGGGCGGTTGCGACTTGCCCGATGAAGTGCTTGAAAAACTTTGCGGAAAGCCCGTTTATTTTGACACCTCTTTTGTGCTTGACCGCTACACCGAAAAGTGCAGAGAAATAATAAACTGCCACGGAGCAGATAAAATTCTTTTTGCAACCGACTCCCCGTGGGCAGACCAAAAACACTTTATTGAAATAATAAATTCATACGGCTTTTCCCATAAAGAAACTGAAAAGATTTTCTCAGGTAATGCCTGTAAATTATTACATCTGTAAAAGCAAAAAACAATTACAAATACAATACCACAAAATCCCTGTTCAAGTCAAGGAAACAGCGCGTATTTTGTCGATAGAAATTATGAGTAAAAATTCAGTAAATTTGCATAAATATACAGAAAACCACTATCTGTTCGGATAGTGGTTTACTATTTTCGGAATTTATTTTGTCAGGATATTCTCAAGAGGCTTTTGAATAAGTTTTGTGAAGAATTTCACAACAAAACCCGTAAGTACCGCTGAAATAATTGTACCCTCTCTTGTGCCTACAATTTTAAGGTTAAAGAATAAAAGAGAAAGAATAATCGAAAGGGCTACGCAGGATATATCAAAAGCAACTTTAACATTGCCGAATTCCTTTTGCGCTTTGAATGAAATCGCTTTAACTATTGCCTCGCCCGAGTTCATAATTACATTGGCAACTGACGAAATGGGCGAAACGCCGAGTTCACCGTGCTTGGTAAAGGCAACGCCAACCCCGGCAAAAAACAGACCGAGAATAAATAATATATATCTTTTTGCTAACTCTTTTTTACCTATTTTTAAGCCTCGGTTTTAAGATTTTTCAACAATTTCCGCACTGTACCTGACAGTTTCCATTGCATCCTTTGCGTAAAAGTCAGCACCGATACTGTCAGCATATTCCTGCGTTAAAACTGCACCGCCCACGATTGTTTTCACATTCGGTGCGTGTTCTTTAAGCTGTTTGATTGTTTCCGCCATAGCGGGAACAGTTGTCGTCATCAGAGCGCTGAGACCCACTATGGGAGCCTTTTGCTTTATTGCTTCTTCAACGATTTTTTCAGGGGGTACATCTTTGCCTAAATCGAACACTTCAAAGCTGTAGTTTTCCAAGATAAGCTTTACGATGTTTTTGCCGATATCGTGAATATCGCCCTGAACCGTGGCAATAACAATTTTGCCTTTTGAAACTGTTTTTGAGGAACTTTCGCTCATTTTTGCTTTGATTTTCTCAAATGCGGACTGTGCCGCCTCTGCACTCATTAAAAGCTGCGGCAGGTACATAGTCTTGTTTTCAAAGCCCTTTCCCACAATGTCAAGTGCAGGAATAATCTGCTCATTTACGATTTTAAGAGGGTCTGTGTCTTTAAGCAAAACACTTGTAATATTTGCTGCCTTTTCTTTAAGTCCCTTTACAACTGCGTGCTGAAGTTCGCTTTCGCCTTTTTCTGCCTTTTCACCTGTGACTTGCACGGCAACAGGTGCAGAAACAGTCATATATTTTTCAATATTTTTAATGAAATCTTCGCAGTTTTCATCCAGCCCTTTAAGTGCCTTAAAGGAGTAGTAACTTTTCATCATTTCGTTTGAATTGGGGTTCATAATTGCTGCAGAAAGTCCGTTTTCAAGGGCAAGGGTGAAGAATGTACCGTTGACGGCGTCACGGTTCGGCAGGCCGAACGAAACATTGGAAACACCGAGAGATGTGTGACAGCCCAGTTCGTTTTTAATAATGTTAAGAGATTTCAAGGTTGCCTTTGCACTGTTTTTATCTGCACTGATTGTCATTGCAAGGGTATCAAAAATCAAATCTTTTTTCGCAATGCCGTATTCTGCGGCAACCTTAATGATTTTCTTTGCAATTTCAACTCTTTTTTCGGCAGTTTCGGGAATTCCGTCCTCGTCTAAAGTCAGGCACACAACGAGTCCGCCGTATTTTTTAACAAGGGGAAAAACCTCACGCATATTTTCTTCTTTACCGTTAACGGAGTTCACCATTGCCTTGCCGTTGTAGCGGCGAAGAGCCGCTTCCATTGCCGTAATGTCGGTTGTGTCAATTTGAAGGGGGAGGTCAATAATTGCCTGAAGCTCAAAGCAGACTTTTTTAAGCATTTCTGCTTCGTCAATTTCGGGAAGACCTACGTTAACGTCTAAAATATGAACGCCCTTTTCCTCCTGGCGAAGTCCCTCGTTCAAAATGTAGTCAATGTTGTTATTTCGGAGCGCTTCCTTAAATAATTTTTTACCCGTAGGGTTAATTCTTTCACCGATAAGGACAGGTTTATCGGTGAACTCAACTGCGTGAGTGTATGACGAAACCAAAGTTCTGTTTTTGTAAGTAACGGGCTTTGGAGTAATATTTGAGGTTTTCTCAACCGTAGCCTTTATATAGTCAGGGTCGGTTCCGCAGCAACCGCCCAAAATTCTTATACCGAGGGTTGCATATTCTTTCATTGTATCCGAAAAATCATCGGGCAAAACATCGTAATAGGTCTTTCCGTCTGCGCTCTTGGGAAGCCCCGCATTTGGCTTTAATAAAACGGGTACAGAGGCATATTCCAAATATTCTTCCACAACTCCTTTGAGCTGACCGGGCCCCAGCGAACAGTTTGCGCCCACAGCGTCCGCACCCATACCCTCAAGCATTGCAACCATTGCCGAGGCACACGCACCCGTCATAAGCTTGCCGTCCTCACCGTAAGCGTTTGATACAAATACAGGCAAATTGCAGTTCTCTTTAACCGCAAGCAGTGCCGCCTTTGTGTCAAGAGAGTCATTCATTGTTTCAATGAAAACAAGGTCAACTCCGTACTTTGCGCCTATTTTAACGGTTTTGGCGTATGCTTTTACCGCATCTTCAAAGTCCAAGTCACCATATGGTTTGAGCAGCTTACCGAGAGAACCTATATCTAACGCGATAAATTTTTCCTGCTTTCCTGTGCTTTCTTCTCTTGCTTTTTTGGCATTTCCGACAGCCGCTTTAATGATGAGTTCAAGTTCTTCCGAGCCGAATTTCAAGCAGTTTGCGCCGAATGTATTAGTGCAGATTATGTTAGAACCAGCGTCGTAATATGACTTGTGAATGCTTGTGATAATCTCGGGGTGTGAAATGTTCCATCTCTCCGGTAGTTCGCCCGGCTTAAGCCCTTGATTTTGCAAAAGGGTACCCATTCCGCCGTCTAAATATGTTAAGTTGTTTTTTACATAATCTAAAACGTTCATTTTGTGTCCTGCTTTCTGAATTCGCAATTTAAGTTGTCGCAGTTTTCACATTTGCGTGATGAATTTTCCGTGCTGACTTTAGTAAGTCCGAAAATCGCAGTTACCGATTTTGACGGCGACATTAAAAGACTTTCATTAAGTGATAAACCGATTTTTCTGCTCGGGTCTAACAGAGCGAAAAAATCTTTTTGTGCGGAAAGCGGCAAATCGCCGTATCCCGGGGAAAAACGCTTGGTACAAAACAGATTTTCGCTTCTCATTTTCTTTGCAATTTCACCGCAAAAGGCGTCGCAAAGGGCTTCGATTCTTTCAGCGCCCAAGGCGTTAGCCAACGTCATTTTTAGAGGCGAAATTTTGCCTAATTTTGAAATACGGCGGTCAATTTCAACTCCTACGGTGGCGGCAAAAATAATAACTTCGTCCGAGTCACAAAGAAAGCGTGAGAGCGATTTTGACTTACCCATAAACGATAAATCATCGCAATTTCTTGCCATTCTTCTGAAGCAAACCTTATAATAAAAAGAGTCTTTTAATTCTTCCTTAACTTCCTCAAAAGCCTTTTTAAGTTCACTTTCGATTTTGTAGGTCTTTCCGAAGTAACCGGCATATCTCCAAACTTCATTTTCGTTAATCGGGGAAATGTCTTCCGTATTAAATTTTCTGACGAAAACAGTATTTTCCTGCATTTTTTACTCCGTAAATGTGCGTCCTAAAATGTTTGAAAGATTAGTGCTGATACCTTTTGCAATATCGGGTTTGTTCATTGAATAAACGTGAACATTGGTAATTCCGTTTGCGTAAAGGTCAATAATCTGGTCGGTAGCATAAGCAATTCCGGCTTGTTTCATAGCTTCCGGCGAGGAGCCGAATTTGTCAACCATAGCCTTAAAACGCTGAGGCATAAATGCTCCCGAGAGTTTAATTGCCCGTTCAACCTGATTAGCATTCGTAATCGGCATAATTCCGGGCAGCACCGGAACTGTTATTCCTGCTTCACGGATTTTGTAGAGGAAATTAAAGAAAAGGTTGTTGTCAAACACCATTTGAGTAGTAAGGAAATCTGTGCCTGCGTCAACTTTTTCTTTTAAGTATTTAATGTCTTCCTTCTGATTTTTGCTTTCAGGATGAATTTCCGGGTAGCATGCTGCACCGATGCAAAAGTCACCGCTCTCTCGAAGTTCTCTGATTAAATCAACAGCGTGAGCGTAGTTCCAAGTGCTTCTGTCACTTTCTGACAGTTCGGGGGTTAAGTCACCGCGAAGTGCCATTACATTAGTAATGCCCGCTTTTTTCATATCTTCAATTCTCTTTTTTACAAGTTCTTTGTCTGACGAAACACAGGTAAGGTGAGATAACATCGGAACGCCGTATTTTTCTTTAATATTTTTAGCAATAGCAAGTGTGTATTCACTTGTTCCGCCGCCTGCACCGTAAGTTACGCTCATAAAAGACGGCGAAAGACTTGCAATTTCTTCCGTGGCCGATTTAACACTTTCAAAAGAAGTTTCTTTCTTTGGCGGAAACACCTCAAAAGAAAGTGACATTTTTTCGGAGTTCAAAATATCAACAATTCGCATTTGCAAAACCCTCTCTGCAAGAATATCTTAAATCGTAATTATAACACTAATGCTTTTTTCTTTCAATAAATTCACAATAAAAAATATCCACACAGGGTGGATATTCTCTACTTTTTTCTTGTGCTTAATTCAAAAAGCCCGTGGCGGTTGCAGTAATACACAATTTTGTGTGTTCGGTTTATTTTAATTCTTGCTTCGGCCATACCTTCGGGATAAAGCTTTATAATTTGAAAGCCCGTATCGGTAACCGCACCGATAAATGAAATAAAATGGCTTTTGCTCATTTCGTGTGAAACGGAAATAAAGTATTCATCTTCAACCGTTTCTAACGTTATTTCGTGATTTTTGTCAGGAACTTCAGCCGTGAGAGGAGGCAGAGTAACTCCGCAGCAACTGATTACCGCTTCGCCTGTGCCTGTCATCACATTTCCGCAAATTGGGCAAACATAAAAATTCATTTTTTTCATATTAAAACTTCGGTTGGAATTTTTAA
>CAMFPJ010000023.1 GCA_945971755.1 uncultured Clostridia bacterium | reverse complement strand
CTTATAACCATTGCAAATTTGTAATGATTACAATTTAATTATACATATTTTTATCAGAAAGTCAATAGAAAAAATTTTACAAACATCTCTATACTCACCGTTAAAACAAATTTGTTAAAACTTATTTTATCACATATCAAAGCTCAATGTAAATATCGTTGATGTCGGCAAATTGCACAATAAATCAAAGTTCTTATATCAAATTAGTCAATAGAAAACAATCGTTATTTATGGTAAAATATTTGCATTAAATTTTTAGGAGTTAAGGAGGATGATTTTGTGGAGAATGAACAGAATAAGTCTTTAACCCAAAAGACTAAATGGCTGTTTAACGAAATCAAAACGCATTGGAAAACTCCCGCCGAGGGTAAGTATGTTCCATACAAAGAATACTTAGATATTTGGCTGGCAGTCGGCAGTAACTACTCGGGTTCAAAAACCCTTGAATACATAAGCTTTGCCGCAGGCTGTTACCTTATTATGTACCACTATCACCTGCCCTATGTTGCATTCTCGGCTATTGCACTTATCAATATGCCTCTTCAGAAAATGTGGGACTTGGTTGCGTGGATGATTAACGACAACTTAGGTTTTTTGCCTAAGAAAAAAGAACAAAAGGTTTATACTTTCTATTTTTTTGCAATTATAATCGGATTATTCTTGCTTTTATTCCCGTTTGAGCCTTATCTTAACCCTGCTAACAAGATTGTTGCTATGTTCAACTCTATTCGCGGTGTTTCAGCGGCGTCCGCTATTAAGATGTTCGGCACACACATTCTTTGGAACGGTTGGAACGGTTCAAGAAACATTTTCTGGAGAAAGAAGCTCGTTCCGAAATTCGGCAGATATAAATATTCGCTTTACTGCGACGTTGTGCCGAAAATTATTATGGTTATTCTTATCGGCTGGCTTCCTGTTTATAAAATTGCCGATGAAGTTACACGAGTTTGGGTTGCTAACCTTTTGTTTGCAGGATTTTACATGTTCGGCTTTGCCAATATGGAGGCCTGCACACAAAATATCAGCCCGAATATGCAAGAGAGAATTCTTGTCAGGTCATATCCGCTTAAGCTCTCTCACCTTCTCAACTCAATAATGGTTCTTGTTATTCCCGTAGCAATTGGCTTTATGAAGAACGACTGGGCCGACATAAATGTTTACAGATATGTTATTCCGATTATCTTCACAACATTTGCTATTATTACAATGATTTTCGCTAACAGAATTCAGGAAAGAATTCCTCAGCCCCCTATTGAAGAAAAAGTACAGATTAGTTTCTGGGACGGTATCTTCGGTGTTATGAGAAACAAGTACAAGTGGGTTCAGACTATTGTTTGGATGCTTGACTCATTCGGTAACGGTATTTTACCGTTTGCCACAATTCTTTATCTTTATACCTTCCGTCTTTCAGGTCTTGCGTACGGACTTATCGTTTCTCTTGTTTCCTTCGCAGGTACTCCGCCTGACTTCCTTACACCGTACTTTATTAAGCGGTTCTCCTACAAGCAGATAATGATTTTCTATCTTCTTTCACGTGCAGTCGGTTACAGCGCCATTGTTTGTGCTATGTTTTTCTGCAAGAATGTTACTCTTTGCGGTGTTATTTGCGTTATTATTCTTATTTTTATGGAAGCAACGCATACAGTTCCTATGTCTGTCGGTCATGATATGGATATTCGAATTAACGACTATCAAATGTACCTTTCAGGCGAAAGGCTTGAGAGTTTTGCAGGTATATTCGGCTGGTTCACGGGTCCTGTAACATCATTTATCAGCCTTATTATTCCTATTTTGCTTCTGAGATACGGCTTTAACAGTAACTGGGACGTTTTATTTGTTGACGCGTCAAGGTCAAAAATTATTATTATACCCATGCTGTTTGATATTGCGGGCTTCTTGCTTATGACTATTCCGTATTTATTCTGGGACTACGATTCGCTTAAGCAAGACAAGGTAATGCAAGTCCTTAAGCGACGTGCGGAAGTAACGGAAAAACGGGCTATTGAAAAAGGCGAGTCGGTTGCCGGCAGCTTTAAGGGTTAACGGAGGTAGATGGTATGAGTAAAAAGACAAAGAAAAAAGCAGAAGAATTCGTGCCTGAAGTCCTTGACATACCCGAAGACCAAATTTGGGAATATCACATTGAAGGTCTTGCAGCACCTCATATTAACAAGCCTTTTAACAACGCTTTGCCGAAAAAGATTGCATTTATTGTATTTATGGTTATTGCAATTCTTATTTCAATGTATTTCAGTGTTAAGGTTCTTCTTAACACGGGTAAGCTTGAGTATGAAGACATTGAGAACGGTGTTCAATTAACACAGTTCAGTAATAACGGCGCTATTTTATCATTTGACGTTGACTATGTTTCGGAAATTGAATATAAAGATAACAGTCTCCAGCTTGCAGGCACCGACGGCAGTGATGCTAAATTCAAGATAATAAAAGATGAAAAGAAACCGATTACATCAATTCACGAATACGCATTTAACTGTGACGGCACGCTTCAGGTAGTTAACATCGGTGCAACTGTTACAAACATTGATGAACGGGCATTCTATTCTTGCTGGGCTTTGCAGTGCATTTATGTTGACGACGACAACCCCAATTACTGTGATATTGACGGAGTTCTTTACAACAAAGATATGACGGAGATAATCTGTTACCCCATTGACCACGACAGATATTTGCGTCTTCAGAACGGTTACGCTCACCTTGACGAAAACGGCGTTCAAGTGTCTGACCTTGTTGATGATAACGGAAACCCCATGGAAGAGCTTTGGTGGACAACCGAAAAATATGACGCCGAATTCTTTAAGGAATATAACCTTAAAACTCGCACTTATGTTCTTCCGTCAACGGTTACAAAAATCGGTGCAAATTGCTTTAACTATGCAAACGTGACTGATGTTTATTTGCCCGATAGCTTAAAGGAAATTGATACACTCGCGTTTTATGACGAGGGCAATCTTCATAACATTTATACGTATATTCCGTCAACAGAGCCAATGCTCGACACATCTTATAAAGCAGTTTCAACACTTCAGGGTCTTTACTATTCACTTCCAGATAAATTAGAAAAAATAGGTTCTGACTGTTTTACTAAAGACAGAGGTCTTAACTATATGTATATCCCTTCAAGTGTTAAGGAAATCGGTCACCATGCATTTTGGGACACTTGTCTTAAAGAAGAGGGCAAGTTAAACGGAATTGCCGAAATGAATATCGGCACGGATGAGGCTGCATTTAAGAGTAAAAAAATCGGAAGTGAATGGTTACCGAAATATGACCATCTACTATTCCACAAAGCCGTTGAGGTAAAATACAATGCCGACAGAGCAGATTTACAGAACGTTGACTGGTGGTACAATTAAAGCTTAATAAAAAATCACCTACCGGTTGGTAGGTGATTTTTTATGCCCTAAAGATTACTTATTAGCATTTACAAAATCTTCAATATCCGCTTTTTCTCTGCCGCCTACAAAACGGTCAACCTCTTTACCGTCTTTCATAAGAACAACAGTCGGAATACTTAAAACTCCGTAAAGCTGTGCAAGTTCACTTGCTTCGTCAACATTAAGTTTACAGATTTTGTATTCTTCATTTTCCTCTGCAAAATCTTCAATCTCACCCGATAACATTCTGCATGGACCGCACCAATCTGCATAAAAATCCAAGAGAACGGGTTTTTCCGATTTTAGCACTTCATCACTGTAATTGTTTAGATTGATTTTTACAATTTCCATTTTATCTTACACTCCTATAAAGCATTGTTGCCTTTTCAATATCTCCGCTGTCAACACCGCATTTGTCAGTATTCCTTGCCAGCATTGTTCCTTTAAGTTCAATGTTAAGACACGGAAAGAGAGACAAAAACTGATGTTTCACAACCTCATAACCGATTTCACCGTCGCCTCCGCTTGTAACAATTAAAATGGCTTTACGCTTTTTCTCAATGAGGGAATTAACATTTCTGCGGTATCTTCCCTCAAAATAGCGTTGGAATCGGTCAATGAGCGCCTTGAGCGGAGCGGGTACGCTCATATTATACACAGGCGTTGCGAAAATTATTACGTCTGCACTCTCAAACTTCTTAAAGAAAACATCTAAATCTTTCTTTGAACAGCCATCGCACGCCTTGCAGTAGCCGCAAGCATTACACGGTGTTGGGTTAAGTTCAAAAATGCTTATCGTTTCAATTTCAGTTCCCTTTGGAAACTCTCTTAAAAGAACACCTAAAAGTTTTGAAGTATATCCTGATTTTCTCGGCGAACCGAGAATTGCAAGAACCTTTGTTCCGTTTGTAAAATTCTCGTTATTACCTAAGTTGATTTCCATTTATTATTCCTCTGCTTTTTCTTCGGTTGTTTCTTCTTTTTCTTGATTTTTTCCTTCAAGATTTGCGTGACGCATAATCTTTTGAGTTGTTGTTTTTATAAATGCGCTTTCGCGAATATCAAATTGTGTTATTTTTTTGTAATTGGGAAGTTTTTTGTTGACTTCCTTAATTGCTTCGGCGATTGACTGACGAATTTCCTCCTGAGTAAGCTCCTGACGTTTAAGATTTTTCTTAATCTGCTCGTAATTAGGATAAATCTTTGCAGAAACTGTCATTTCGTCATTTGTTTCCGCTCCGAAAACAAGGCTCTCTTCAATCACCGGCGAACCGTTCAGGTAATGCTCAACCTCTTCCGGGAAAATGTTTTTACCGTTCTTTGTAACGATAACATTTTTGCATCTTCCCGTGATTTTGTAGCAGTTGTTTTCATCAACTGTGCCAAGGTCGCCTGTTTTGAACCAGCCGTCCTCCGTCAACACCTCATCGGTCGCTTTTTGATTTTGGTAATAGCCCTTCATAACCATTGGTCCTCTGACCCAAATTTCACCGACGCCAAGGTCATCCGGATTGTGAATTCTTGCCTCAACACCCGGAAGAGGAGTTCCCACAGAGTCGGGAAGCATCAATTTGTCGTGATTGCCGATTACAAGGGGCGAACACTCGGTAAGACCGTAGCCGATGTAAATGTCAACACCGATTCGGATAAAATCTTCGGCAACACGCGGGTCAAGAGCAGCAGCGCCCGTAATTAAAAGGCGAAGTCTGCCGCCGAAAGCATCGAGAATCTCACTGAAGATTTTTCGGTCAAGGTCATGAAAGCCAACGCTTTTACCTATTCTTGCCGCCGCTTTACCCACACCAAACATCAGCTTACCGCCTTTTTTGTCGTCAAGCTTTTTCATTATTCTTCCGTAGATTTTTTCAATCATAAGCGGAACCGTAACAAAAACGGTGGGTTTTACCTCTTGCATATTACGCACAAGGTAACGAAGACCCTCACAAAATGCAATACAGGCGCCCGAATAAAGAATCATTAAAAAGCCAAGGGTACATTCATAAGTATGGTGAATGGGAAGCACTGACAAAAGTTGGTCATCAGGGTTGATTTTAACAACGCCCGCCGTACAAAGAATGTCAGAGCAAATGTTATTCATACTAAGGCAAACACCTTTTGACTTGCCCGTTGTACCCGAAGTGAAAATCAGCGAAGCGAGAGCGTCTTTATCAAGTGTAACGTCATTTAAGCTCTTAACGCCGTTTTTGTAAGCCTCTCTGCCCTTTTCAAAATATTCGTCAAATTTTTCGCCTACTGTTCCGCCGAAAGAAATAAATCGGATATTTTCCAAATTTTCATTTTGAAGTTCTTCAATGATTTTGTCATCGGCAAAAACGGCAACCGCACCTGCGTCGCCGATAAACTTTGCCATATCGTGTGCCATTAACTCTTTATCAATAGGAACAATAATATTATTACTGCATGTAACTGCCAAATAAGTTACAACCCATTTATAAGAATTTGCACCGATTACGGCAATTCTTTCTCTCTCGTATCCGTCTGCAATAATGCTGTTGCCGAGATAGTAAATATCATGACGAAGTTTTCTGTAAGTCACATCATAATAAATACCGTCTCTGTTTTTAAGCTTGTAAGCGGGTCTGTCAGAGTAAAGCTCTGCGCTACCGTCAATAAGTTCTTTGAAAGTTTCGATTTTTCGAGTCTCGTAAAAGGGTTCGTTTACCGGGAAAGCTGCTTCGTATGCCACTTTATTACCTCTTTTCATTTGGGTTTTGTTTAATATGTATTATTTAACTCTTTTCTGCAAGCTTCAACCGCTTCTTTGTAGGTTTCATAAGTCATATATGAATTTATTATTTTAAGCAGAGCTGACGCTGAAATTCTTTCGGGAAGTCCTAAGTGCACGGCAAGTTTTTTGCGAAGTTCGGCACTTTTCGCTTTTCCCGAAACACCGTCTTCAAAAAAATCGGTTTTTGTAATTTCGCGAGATTTGACCATATCGTTCTCAACACAGTCAATTCCCGCTTTGTGCAGTGCCTCAATAATTATATCTTTGTTTACGCCCTCAACGCCGAGTTTTCCCTCTTTGGACATTTCTGTTTTCCGTTTTTCTTTACCGTAAACGTCCGGAATATATACATTTTTAATGTTTTTACTGTCGGTAATTCCGTTGATAAATGAACGAATCTTAAAGCCTGCCGAATCTGAGTCAGTCATAATAATTATTCCTTTTGTTTCGGCTAAAAAGCGAATAAACCTTTGCTTTTCTTTGTCCTTAAAAATGCCGAATCCGTCAGTTTCAATTATAATTGCATCAATTATGCCCGACAGTTTTATTTTATCGTATTTACCTTCAACAATTACCGCTTCGTTAAGTTTTATCATAATTTACCTTGCAAGAATCAAAGAGAGTTCAACTATCAGACGTTCAAGCACCATCTCACCGCTTTGCGACGAACTTTTAAGAAGTTTGTCACTCTCCGAAAAGCAATCAAAGCAATCACGAAGTTGTGCATCTGAAATTGTGCGGGCAAATTTTGCCCCGTTTGTAAGTCTGAACTCTTTGTTTTTATAGTCGAAAAATTTTGCGGGATAATTGGCATTTTCGCCGCCTGAAAGCGCAGTTTTTGCACGGTAAATATCAACAAACGACATAAGTATAACAGCAAAAATGTCAATAGGCTCTGCCTTTAACTGCATCAATGTGTGAAGAAGCTCTAAGGCGGCTCGGGGATTTCCGCTTAATATAAATTTGGAAAGGTCAAAAACCTTTGCTTCAAGTGAGCGGACGGCGATTTCGTCAATGTGTTCACGTTTTATTTCATTACCCTGACCCGCAAATGAAGCGACTTTTTCAATTTCATTGAAAAGGATGTTTAATGAATCACCTGAAACATCAATTAAATAACTTGCGGCGGAGTCTGCCATTTTACACCCTTGTTTAGAAGCGTATGCCACAAGCGTTTTGACAAGTCCTGCCCTTGTATATTTTTGAAATTCAACTGCTGTTGCCTTTTTTGTGAAATTGTCAATTGCCCATTTATGTTTTGAGTTTTTAGCAGAGAGTTCAATGCTGTCCATCCAGAAAACCACTATTGACGTGTCAGGCTGATTGTCAAGAAAAGCGGTTAACTGCTCTTTCTGCTCGGTATTTAACGAGTCAAGGGGAAAATCGTGAGCAATTATTACACAGTAATCACTCATAAAGGGCATACTGTCCGCACCCTCGAAAACATCTCCAAGAGTATTCTCTTTGCCGTCGTACTTTCTGAGGCTGAAGGTCTCACTGCCGGGAAGAACAAATTTTGAGCAGATTTTTTTAATGTAAAACTGCTTTAAGTACTCTTCCTCTCCAAAGAAAAGGTAGCAATTATTCATTTGTCCGTCTTTAATTTGCTTTTTAAGGTCCTGTTCGTGAATAAGTGCCATTAGTGCCTCTCCGGATAATAAATTCTTCTGATATCGGGATAAATTGTAATACGCTCGCCCTCACTCAGCACAATGATTTGCGACGAAGAATTTTCAAGATAACTTTTTGCTGTTTCTCCGTACAGAGTGAAAGCGTCCGCACTCAGAATGATTATATCATATTTCTGTGTTTTTTCAAATAGATTTTGAGGATATTTATCACAAGATATGTAAATATCTTCTCCCTGCCCTGATACAATGTAGGTCCCTTCGGAAAGCGGTGTTAAAGATACTGTTTCATTTAATGTTACGGATTTTACGTTTTCCGTGTAATATTTCAACGGAATTGTATTTATTTTTTCACCCTTAAATGCAAATGCAGACGCACTGTAAATGCTTGTCACACGCATTATTTCAGCAGGCGTGGAATTTCCTTCTTCCACCGCAAAGACACAGCCTATTTGTTTTAGATTATGGGACTTGAGCATATTGCCGACGGTATATTCCGAGTTTTTATCCTCAACTCCTGACAGTACGCTGTCATAACCGTCACGCAGGAGCACGGTTACGCTTTTTTCGTTCATGGCAACGTCAACGGACGGGTGTGAAAGTTCAAAATTTTCAGATAAAAATACAGTGAACATCAGCCCTAACGACAAAGCAATAACAAGTGACAAGGTTTTCACTTTTCTGAATTTGCGAATAATCAGGAAAGCACAAACACATACAGTTGCACAAATCAGATACGCTCTGAAATATCGGTTGGAAACTGCAATAGTGGAGTAACGAAGTGTTCCGATTTTTTCAGCGGTGAAAATTAAAAATTTTGAAACAAGACCTGTAAAAAAGAAAATAATTTTTGCAAATGCACCGAAACCGAAAAGGTGAATTATTACACCTATCATTGTAGAAACCATTAAAACTATTGCAGAATCTACCATTACAAAATTTGAAACAAAAGATAACACCGGAAGCATTTTTAAGTTTAATATAAATACCGGCAATGTCATCGCAGACACAGAAACACTTACTGCACATGTTTCCGCAATCATTTTACCGAATCGGTATTTTGTGAATTTTCTTCCGATTTTTGAATATCTTAAAAGGTTGTAAACCCTTTGTGAAAAAAGCAAGAGTCCGAGAGTTGACGCTCCCGAGAGCCAAAGTGAAACAGAAAATACCGAAAACGGATTTGCAAGGACCAAAACCGTTAAGGCTAAGCCTAATGAATTTATGCTGTCCGCATCTTTTTTGAGGCACTTTGCAAGTTTAACAACAAAAATCATTATTCCCGCTCTTATAACAGAAACGGAGAAACCCGTAAGTGAAAGATAAAAGAAAATGCAAACACTCGCTAAACCAAGGCTTAAAAATCGTTTGTTTTTAAGGGGTAATAAATAATCCGTGATTAAACTTACCCAAAGCGTTAAATGAAGTCCCGACACAACAAGCAAATGGGCTGTTCCCGAGTAATTAAAGCTGTTACGCAAGTTTTTGTCTATTTTCGTTCTGTCACCCACAGTCATTCCGATTGCTACTGAGCCCAGTTCGTTAGGAAGATACGAATAAATCACATTTTCGTAAAAAGATTTTACTTTGCTTACCGTTTTATAATAACGGCTCTCCCCTGTTAAAGACACATTTGTCATTTTGAAGGAAGTGAAATAACATTTTTCTGCAAGAAAATACTCAAGGCTCTCATCATCTTCGGTTATACTTTCAAATTCAAAATCTGCATTTATTCTGTCACCGATTTCAAGTCCCGACCGTGACCCGTTGTAAACATTTACATAAAAAGAGCCTTTATTTCCGTTTACGTCACTGACTTTTATTCTTATTTTTTCGGTCACTCCGGAATAATGCAAATCTGTTACCGTGGCGCTGACATTGACTTTTTGACCCTCAAAGACGAGAGCATTAGTAAAATTTATCATTGAAATCCGCAAAGAAAATGACACAAGCAAAACTGCCAGCGACACAAAAATAACCGTGTTTTGTTGTCGCGAAAAAACTCCTATGCACAAAGACAATAAAAATACAGCCAATGCTGAAACGCAAATTGCACTGACTGTATTTATACTTAATTTTGCCGAAATTGCCGCAGTAACAAGGACTGTAAAACCTATTACTGCAAACGGTCTTTTCATAAAATTATACCAACTTTTCGTTAAGATTTGAACCGCTTAAAATGTGGAAATGAAGATGCTTTACCGTTTGACCTGCACCCTCGCCGCAGTTATTGATGATTCTGTAATCTGTAATTCCCATTGACTTTGTAATTTCGGGAATTTTCTCAAAGATGTAAGCAACTGCTGCGCTGTTTTCCTTAGTAACTGCATTTGCACAGCAAATGTGCTCTTTCGGAATTACAAGAGCGTGAACATCTGCCTGAGGAGCAATATCCTTAAAGCAAAGAATTTTTTCGTCTTCATAAATTTTGTTTGAGGGAATTTCCCCTGCTATAATTTTACAAAACAAGCAATCCATAATTTACTCCTTATTTAAGCATTGATTTAACAATTTCGTCAGATGCCATAACAGCGTCGTCAACCTTTGTAATGTCCTTACCGCCTGCCTGTGCAAAGTCCGGCTTACCGCCGCCGTTACCACCTGCAATTTTTGCAACCTCTCTTACTATGTTACCTGCGTGAGCACCTGCCGAAACGGCGTCCTTGCCGCAAGCGCAAACAAAGGTTGCAGTTCCTTTTTCCTTATTGATTGAAGCAAGGATAACAACTCGGTTTGACTTTTCGTCACGAATTGCTTCCGCAAGTAAGCGGATATCGGTACTCTTATCAATTTGGCCGTTTGCAACAAGTTCAATGTTTCCAACCTCAACAACATCAAAGTTTTTAGAAACCTGAGAAACAAGTTCACCGTTAAGTCTTTCGATTTCTTTATCCTTCTCACGAAGTTCATTTGAAAGTGCTTGTGCTTTTGTTGCAATATCATTTACATTGGCAACTTTCATAGCCTCGGCAGTTTTGGCAATAAGCTCATTATTTTTATTGATATATTCCAAAACACCTGCGCCTGTTACTGCAGTAATTCTGCGGACACCTGCTGCAACAGATGACTCTGAAGTAATCTTGAAAAGACCGATTTCAGAGGTATTGTTAACGTGTGTACCGCCGCAAAGTTCTGTTGAATAGTCACCCACCTTAACAACGCGGACTGTGTCACCGTATTTTTCACTGAAGAGTGCCATTGCGCCCTGCTTTTTAGCTTCTTCAATAGCCATTTCCTGAGTGTTAACATCCATTGAAGCGAAGATTACGTTATTAACGCCGTCTTCAACTGCCTTAAGCTCCTCTGCTGTAAGGGCAGAGAAATGAGAGAAGTCAAAACGCATTTCTTCAGCATTTACAAGCTGACCCGCCTGCTCAACGTGAGTTCCGAGAAGTTTTCTGAGAGTAGCCTGTAAAATGTGTGCCGATGTGTGGTTACGCATTGTTGATTTTCTTGTGCTCTCATCAACATTTGCATTTACGGTTGTACCGACTGCAAGGCTTTCACCGTCACTTAAGAAGCCGTGATGAAGGAATACGCCCTCTGCAGTCTTTGTAGTAGAAGTAACAGTAAATTCAAGGTCATTTGCAGTGATTTTACCGATATCGCCTGTCTGACCTCCACCCTCACCGTAGAAAGGAGTCTCATCAAGGACTAATGTTGCATTATCGCCGTTTGAAACGAAGTCAACTTTTTCGCCGTCAACAATAATAGCCTCTACCTTTGCTTCACAATTAAGTGCGCCGTAGCCAAGGAATTTAGTCGCAATCATATCTTTTGTGGCGTTACCCGAGCCTTCCCAAGCCTCTTGGCCTGCGTCTTTACGGGCATTTCTTGCACGGTCGTGTTGTTCTTTTACGAGTTCTCGGAATCTTTCTTCGTCAACCGTCATATTTCTTTCTTCAAGAATTTCTTTTGTAAGGTCAATGGGGAAACCGAATGTATCGGAAAGTTTGAAAGCATCTTCTCCCGAAAGGCAAGTGCCCGAGGTTTCATCAATCATTTTTTCAAGGATTCCGAGACCGGCGTCAATTGTTTTATAGAAATTCTCTTCCTCAATGGAAATAACCTTTATAATAAAATCTTTCTTTTCAAGAAGATTGGGGTAAGCTTTGGCATTTTCTGAGATAACTGTTTCGCAAACTTCTGCAAGGAACGGACGGTCAATACCCAATAATCTTCCGTGACGTGCGGCACGCCTCAAAAGTCTGCGAAGAACATAACCCCTACCCTCGTTTGATGGCATTACACCGTCACCAATCATCATTGTAGTGCTGCGGATATGGTCTGTAATAACACGAAGTGAAATATCTTTTTTAGGGTCTTTATGATACTCAACATTTGCTATCTTCATAATGTGTTTCATTATGTTTTGAACTGTGTCAACCTCAAAAAGGTTGTCAACCCCCTGTGCAAGACAGGCAAGGCGCTCAAGTCCCATACCGGTGTCAATATTCGGGTGGTCAAGGCGAGTGTAGTTATTGTTACCGTCGTTATCAAACTGTGTGAAAACAAGGTTCCAGAATTCCATAAACCTGTCGCAGTCACAACCCACTTTGCAGTCAGGCTTGCCGCAGCCGTACTCTTCACCGCGGTCATAGTGAATTTCAGAGCAAGGACCGCAGGGGCCTGCGCCGTGCTCCCAGAAGTTGTCTTCTTTACCCATACGGTAAACGTGAGACGGGTCAACTCCGACTTTCTTTGTCCAGATGTCGTATGCCTCGTCATCTTCTTCATAAACCGTGATATAAAGCTTATTAGGGTCAATCTCCATTTCTTTAGTGCAGAATTCCCAAGCCCACGGAATAACCTCTTCCTTAAAATAATCACCGAAAGAGAAGTTGCCCAGCATTTCAAAATAAGTGCCGTGACGTGCAGTTTTACCTACGTTCTCAATATCGGGAGTTCTGATACATTTTTGGCAGGTTGTAACTCTTTTTCTCGGCGGTGTAATTTCGCCTGTAAAGTATTTTTTCATCGGAGCCATACCCGAGTTTATAAGCAAAAGGCTCTTATCGTTATTCGGAATAAGAGAAAAGCTTTGGAGTCTTAAATGACCTTTGCTTTCAAAGAAAGACAAATATTTTTCTCTTAATTCGTTAAGTCCTGTCCATTCCATTAAGAAAATCACCTTAATTCAAAATAAAAATCTTATAAATTATACAATAATTATACTGATAATGTCAATAAAAACTATTGCGCAAATCTCCCTTTTTATTTATAATGGAATAAATATTCAAAGGGAGTGGGAAAATGAATACAAGGGTTAAATCTAACTTACTGTTAATATTAGCGGTTGCAGTTTCAATTTTTGTTACTCTAACTCCGTTTTTATTTGCAAAACTGAATTCCGTTTACACTCACTCGCCGAATGCCATAAACGGTGTGTCGGACTTTAAGAACGCCGAAACAGATAAATCAATGCCGGTTTACCTTACGGGCGAATGGGAAAAATATGCAGACAAGTGGATAATAACCGATAATGCTGATATAAACTCCCTTACAAAATCAACATATTCATTACCCGTTAAGCTTTTCCGTTCTTATGAAGAAATCAGCTCACCCCTCGGCGAAAAATCTTCTTACCGATTGGTTGTAAAAAATCTTGATATGGACAATGCGGTTATTTACATTCCGCATTTTGCAGGTTCTTATAAAATTTTCGTTAACGGTATGCCCGTTTCTCAAAGCGGTGAGTACGGCACAGGCTACACACGGGCAGACCTTTCTTTTAACGGCACCGTACTTGAATTTTCTTCTGAAGACACATACGAAATTGTTGTTGAAATCTCCTGTAACTATATGTCGGGACTTTATATGACGCCCACCGTTGCAAATGCAGATTATGTTACCACTCACTCAAGCGTTGCGGTAACGCTCCGAAGTATCATTTTCGGTGCGATTGCGTTTTGCTCCATACTGTTTCTTTTTTACTCCGTTACAAAGAAGCATATTTTTTCTTCAAAATGGCTCCCTATTCTGTTCCTTGTAATTATGTTCCGTCTGACTGTTTCAACTGAGGGTTATACGGCTTTTAATTTCATTTTTTCAAAGGTTGACTACGAACAGCTTATGCTTCTCATTTGCAGTTCAACATTTATCATTAAACTCGTATCCTTACTTTTTTACACGGAAACTCTTGACATAAAACTTAACAAAAGTCTGTCGGGAGTGTTTTGCTTTGCGTTTTTGGTGTTTACAGCAGTTTACTGCATGCTTCCGAAAACCGTTTACACGCCGTTTTACAACGTAATTGTTCAGCTCGCAACGGTTCCCCTTGACATAATTCTTTTAGGCTATCTTACTGACAGTATTGCAAGGCGAGTTCCTTATGCGTTATTTTACACAGTAGGCTACATTGCTATTCTCTCCGGACTGATGATTGACTGCTTCTATACAAACGGGTTAATTGTCTGGGCATCGTCCTCATATTTGCCGCTTTTGTGTGCATTTTTCGTTGTTTCATTCTCAATAATCTTTTTTAGAAAAATAACCGAAATTTACAATGCCGCACTTAAAGCTGCCGAGCTTGACAAACAGTTGACGGAAGCCAACACGGCAATTATGGTTTCCCAAATTCAGCCGCATTTTCTTTACAATGCTCTCAACACAATTAAATATCTGATTAAGCGCGATCCAAAATCTGCTGAAAAAGCAGTTGTGTCATTCTCATATTATCTGCGCGGCAATATGGATTCATTAACACAGAAAACCCCCATTCCTTTTCAGGACGAAATGGAACATATCAAACACTACTGTGACATTGAGCTTCTTCGATTCGGTGACAAACTGAATATCGAATATGATATAAAATGTGATTCCTTTGCTGTGCCTGCTCTGAGTATTCAACCCATTGTTGAAAACGCTATCAAGCATGGTATAACAAAAAAAACCGAGGGCGGAACCGTTAAAATTTCTTCGTTTGAAGAAGATGACTTTTACTGTGTTACTGTTAATGACGACGGAGTAGGTTTTCAAACCGAAGTTCCCGATTATGCAGATAATGAACACCATGCACACGTGGGGCTTTCTAACGTGTCAAGAAGGCTTAAACAAATGTGTAATGCGGAAATAATCATAGAAAGCCGTGAAGGCGAAGGCACTCACGTGACGATAAAAATTCCTAAAACGGAGGACAACAAATGAAAGTAATGATTGTTGACGATGAACGTCTTGCGGCAGAAGAGCTTTATGATATTTGCCTTTCTCACAGGCTGATTGACGAGGCTTTGGTATTTAATAATCCGTCCGACGCATTGATTTACATTGCACAGAACGACGATATTGACCTTGCATTTCTTGATATTGAAATGCCGGTTATGACAGGGCTTGAGCTTGCCAGAAGAATTAACGCAATAAATTCACGTGCAAAAGTCGTTTTTGTTACGGGTTTTAAGGAATATGCCTATGACGCTTTTCGCGTAAATGCAATAGGGTACGTATTAAAACCGTATTCAGACGAAATGGTTTACCGCGAAATTGAAAAAGCAGACGCATTTTTGGAAATTGCTCCGCAAAAAGAAATCACGGTTAAAACATTCGGCTATTTTGACGTATTTGTCAACCAAAAGCCTGTTTTCTTCTCGAGCGCAAAGTCAAAAGAGTTTTTAGCGCTCCTCGTTGACCGCCAAGGAGGTTCTGTCAGTACGGAGCAGGCGGTTGCGGCGCTTTGGCCGAACCGTGAATATGACGAATCGGTTCAATCCCTCTTCAGAAAAGTTCTTAAAAGCCTTCGGGTTGCCCTTGCGGACGCAGGAATTTCAGACATTTTCATTGACGGCAGAAATCAGCGAAGCGTTGACACTAAAAAGTTTTCCTGCGATCTTTACGAATTTCTTAGAAACCCTCGGGAAAATGTTGACACATTCCGCGGAGATTATATGGAAGGTTACGCATTTGCAAGACCGACGGCAAATAAAATTCGCAATAAATATTACGAAATCAAAGGCAGATATTAAAATTTCAGCATGAAAAAGGAGCTGTAAAAACTATCATTTTTGAACAGAACCAGTAAAAACTGACAATGAAAAAAAGAGCCCTCTATGGTAGAATTAAATGAACAAGTCCGTTAAAAACGGACAATAGAAAAAATAACCCTCCTATGGTAAAAT
>CAMFPJ010000022.1 GCA_945971755.1 uncultured Clostridia bacterium | reverse complement strand
CAGGGTGGTTGTTGTGTGCTTAAAATTACTTCTTTTTCTTGAAAATTTTTCTTGTTACTGCAAGACCTGCAATTACTGCAACTCCCGCGGTTGCCTTTTTAATCAGAGGCATTGCGGCGTCAAAGCTGTTGGGCGCATAAGTATAAGCATTATAACGAATTTTGTTTTTGACTTTGAAATCGGGCAAATCTTTTGTTTCAATTGTAGTTGTTTCAAAATTATTTACGTCATCTTCATAAAAATCAAAGATACGGACGCCACGTCTTTCAGCCGGGCCGTAAACATTGAAACCGCAGCCTTGGGTATAACCCATTTTCATACCCTTATATTCGCCCACAAACGAGTTGTTGTGGTCATGACCGAAAAACATTGCAAACACATCGCCTTTTTCGTTGAGGGCATCAAATTCGCCTGTATTAACCTTTGGTGTTGCAGGAGTTTCCCACACAAAAGAGCGGTCATTGATTTCACAGTACCGTGGATTCAAGTCATAAAATTTACCTGCGTGTTCACGGTAACCGGTTGCAACGCCTTTTTTCTTTGGCACTTCCGTAAGCAAATTCCAAATTTCAGGTACGGGAATATGCTGAAACAGAATGGTGGGAATATAATCTCCGTACTTTTCTTTCAAACCGTCACGAAGTGTTTTATACCATTCAATCTGACTTTCTGAAACGGGACTGCACTTGCCGTTGAATTTCATTGAAAGACTGTCAATTAAAAGCACATTGAGTTTTGGCGTTCCGTTATCATCATAAACAAGAAGATTATGATTAACATAGCCCTCAATGCTATCGTCCGCATTAAACGCAAGGCAATTCTGATGATTTTGATATATTTCAAGTTGCTGTCTTTTATCGGCTGAACATTGGTCATCGTGATTGCCGAAAACGAATGTAAAGGGCACGCCCGCTTCGTCAACAGGCTTCAAAAGATTGTCAATGGCAATTTGGGGATTTTCATATTTATCGCCTAAATAAAAGGTTACGCCGTAACCTTTTAACTGGTCTCCGCTGAATACAACCAAATCGGGCTTTGCCTTAAGCAGAGCGTATTTAATAAAATTTACGGTATCGGCAGAAGTCATACTTGTATCTTGAGTATCGGCAATCTGCATTATTCTGAATTTTCCGTTGTTGAATTTAAGTTTCATATTATCATCAAAAATCATTGTTTAATATCTGAATAAAAATTGAAGAAAAACAGACAATTTGTAATACTATATAAGAAATGGCGGAGCAAGCTCCGCCATAACAAAAATCAGCCCTCTGTAGGGAGGTGTTTTTATCCTTTATGCTTGCGGGTCAGGCTTTGCTTCTGCGTCAAGGTCCTGCATTGTAACGGTTTCTTTCTGATTACCGTTAAGAGCCTGATATTTATCCTGGTAGTAGTTTGAGGCTTCGCAATCAAAAGTGCCGTCCGGTGAAATTGTAATAAGAGTGCAGCCACGCTGTGAACCTAATTTGTAAATTCCGGAGTAAGCAAGATAATCAATACTGAACCCGTATGTAAGCCTGATTCCCTTGTAGTCAAGTGAGAAGTTGTTGAGATGGTCGTGACCGCAGAAAATACCTTTTGTAGAGCCAAGTTCCTGCATGGTTTCAAAAAGATTATCAGGATGAACTCCGCAATAAACAACTTTTTTACTCTCACCTGCGGTACCGTAATAAAACTTAACATTTTCTGTGTCTTTCCGTCCGTTTGCACAATATTCGTCCCAAGCAAGTTTATATTCTTCGGATGGAATATGGTAAAAGGCTAATGACGGAACCGTACCGAATTTCTTTGTTGCCTCTGCTTTTTCTTTCTCGTCAATGTAGGTGTTTGCAATTGCAACTGCATTTTGATTACTGAATTCGGTTACAAGTTTTTTGTACCACTCAATTTGGTTTTCGTGAATGTTGTCATATTTCCACATTGCACCGAAATAGTCACCGTCAGTGTATGAGTGCGAGTCAAAAAGGAAAAGTGACTGTGTGATTATTCCGTCGCTGTTTTTAACAAGAATTGCGCTGTTGCCTGAGCCGTCAACGTCTTTGTCACCCGCCTTGAACAAACAGTAATTAAGTTTGTCACTTTCGTAAAATTCTGAGAGCTGTTCACGGCTGTAAAAACTGTAAGCCTCTGTGTCATGGTTACCGTAAACGGGAACCCAGTAAACACCGAGCGATTCCATAAGCGCAGCAAAAATCTTTGCGCCGTTTTTGTTGTTGAATGTGCCTGCCTGGAACGGAACGGGGTAAGAAATATCACCCGTAATAATTACAAGGTCCGGCTTTTCGGCAGTCACCATTGCCGCAACTGCGTTAATCGCCATTGCATCCTTCTTTGCGGACATCCAGCCGCCGCCGATGTGTACGTCGGTAAGCTGCATAACCTTTAACTCTCTGTCGGTGGTGAAGGTCCAGTAACCGTCCTTATCAAGGGGTAGTAAGGTGTCATCAGTTGTTACCTTATCAAAAGACTTTGCAAGAGCAGTATTTGCACTGTTTGAAATTGCTGTTGCAATTATGCTTATAAGAGCCAAAACAGCAATAATAGCAATTATAATGCCCAAAACCTTAAGTATTTTCTTACCTATCTTGCGAGATGATTTTTCGCCATTTCCTTTTTTGCTCATGGTTTATCCTCCCATTCTACTGTACTTTCAAGGGAAAGCTTTTTCCTAAGTACATTTTTTATTTCCTTTTGAAGATTTTTATTTCCACTAAGAGTTAGTGAAACAATATTTTTCTCAACACCATAATTATGAACTGAAATAGAAATAATTTCAATAGTATTGTCAATATTTTTTATTGCCATTTCAATTTTTTCCATAAGGGCTTCGTCAGTCTTGCCTATTAAATTACCAAATGACGAAATAATCAGTTTAATTCCAAGTACAGAAATAATAATGCTTATGAATAAGCCAAGGTAAGCATCAATAATGAATTCAGTATAGTTTGTAAGTGTAAATGAAACTAATGCTACAAGAGTTATTCCACAGTCAGTAAACGAGTCGAATACAAGTGCCTTTGTAACGGGCGAATGGTCTTTTTTATAAAGAAGAGAAAATATAACGCCCAAAATTAGCTTAACAAGGCAGGTTGCACCGATTATAACTGCATATTTTACAAAGAACCAAACTGGTGTTGGTGCGAAAAATCGTTCAATAGAGTTATATGCAAATAAAAACCCCGCCCCAGTCATAAGAATTGCCATTAAAAAACTTGCGGCATATTCTGTTCTGCCTTTACCGAATGGGTATTTTTTAGTAGCTGGTCTTGTCATTAAATAAATGCCCAAAAGTGCTAAAAGAGCGGCACCTGTATCTGCAAGGTTGTTTATAGAGTCTGTGTATATGCAAAGACAATTTGTTCGAATACCAATATAAAATTTAACAAAGAATAAAACAAAGTTTATTGTTACTGCAATAATCGGTGGAAGTGAAAGCCTTTTTCTCATACGTTTTCTCCCTCCGATTTTTTATAGTGGCTTGATGCTTCAAAAATTTCCGTTAATGTATCAAGTGGGTTTTGACCGGGCAGCATTTTAACATTTATGCTCTGCTTGCCCGATGATGTAACGCTGACCCTTTTCCTAAGAACTGCAGAAATTTCAAGAACTAATGCAGGGTCAATATTTTCACAGTAGAGTGTGAGTGTGTCACCGCGTTGACCGATTTCATAAATGCCAATTTCCGAAGCCCTGTTTCTGCAAAGAGATACCTCAATAAGTCCGTTAACAGACGGGGGAATTTCACCGAACCTGTCACGAAGCTCGTCGCGCACATCGTCTGCGTCTTCAGGCGTTCTCACATCAGCAATTCTGCGGTAAGCCATAAGCCTTTGTGAAAGTGCGGTAATATATTTATCGGGGATATGTGCGTTTATTTGAAGGTCTATCAGGCATTCTTTTGTGAATTTGGGCTCCTCACCTTTTTCACCGCGAATGGCATCTGATAAAAGTTTCATATACATATCGTAACCGACAGACGCCAAATGCCCGTGTTGTTGAGCGCCCAAAAGATTGCCTGCACCGCGAATTTCAAGGTCACGCAATGCAATTTTGAAGCCCGAACCGAATTCTGTGTATTCACGAATTGCCTGTAAACGCTTGTAAGCAATTTCAGAAAGATTTTTATCTTTTTTATACGTGAAATAAGCAAAAGCACGCCTTGTGCTTCGTCCTACTCTGCCTCTTATTTGATGAAGCTGAGAAAGACCCAGTTTGTCTGCATCTTCAATTATTAAAGTGTTGCAGTTGGGCACGTCAACGCCCGTTTCAATGATTGTTGTGCAAACAAGAATGTCGATATTACCCTCCATCAGCTCGCGCCAAATGTCAGAAAGTGTTTCTTCATTCATTTTGCCGTGTGCAACTGCGATTTTAGCGTCAGGCAAAAATTCCTTGATATTTGCAGCAACCCGTTCAATATCCTCTGTATTGTTGTGAAGATAATATACCTGACCGCCTCGGCGAAGTTCTTTTTCCATTGCCTCGCATAAGAGCGGTAAATTGTGCTCTGTAACATAGGTCTGAACAGGAAAACGGTCAGACGGTGCTTCCTCAATAACCGACATATCGCGAATGCCCGACATTGCCATATTAAGAGTGCGCGGAATGGGTGTGGCTGACAGTGTAAGTACGTCAACACCGGGAAATTTTTCCTTAAGTTTTTCTTTTTGTGCAACTCCGAAACGCTGTTCTTCATCAACTATTAAGAGCCCTAAATCCTTGAATTTAATATCTTTGGAAATAAGCCGGTGTGTGCCCACGATTATATCAATAAAGCCCGAATTTACACCTTTAATAATTTTTGCTTGCTGAGTGGGTGTGCGGAAGCGTGACAGCATTTCAACCTCAACCGGGAAGCCGTCAAACCGTTTAAGAATTGTTTGGTAGTGCTGGAGCGCAAGAATTGTTGTGGGAACAAGAATTGCACATTGCTTGCCGTCTGCAATACACTTGAAAACCGCACGCAGAGCAACCTCCGTTTTGCCGAAACCAACGTCGCCGCAAAGCAGTCTGTCCATGGGGTGTTCAGATTCCATATCTTTTTTGATTTCGCTGATACACCTTAGCTGGTCGCCCGTTTCTTCAAACTCAAATCTGCGTTCAAAGTCGTTTTGCATATCAATGTCAGGTGAAAAAGCATAGCCTTTTGATTCCATTCTTGTTGAATAGAGTTTAATCAGCCCGTCTGCCATATCCTTAACGGCAGAGCGTACTTTAGTTTTAGTTTTTTCCCAGTCTCCGCCGCCAAGACGGTTTAGCTTAATTGCCTTTCCGTCATCTTCATGAGGACCGATATATTTTGAAACAAGGTCAAGCTGTGTTACGGGAACATACAAAACATCGCTTTTTGCGTATTTTATTTTAATGTAATCTTTAACAATTTTGCCGTTCTGTAACTGTGTAACACCTTCAAAAATACCGATGCCGTGGACGGAATGAACAATATAGTCACCCTTGTGAAGCTCGTCAAGAGAGTGAATGGTGTCTTTTGCCTTGTAATTTTTGTTGCGCCTTTTTGCAGTCCCCGCATACACGCGGGAATACGTGAAAACATAGAGCTTTTCGGCAGGATATGAAAAACCCGATGAAAGTGAGCCGGGAACAACCGTTACAACGCCTTTTGGAAATTCGTCGGGGATAATGGGAAAATAAATCGACGGGATACCGTCATCGGAAAGTGTTTCCGAAAGCACCTTGGCGCTCTTGTCTGTGCCTGCAAAAACAACTACCGTTGAATTTTTGGTAAGAATCGGTTCAATATCCTCTTTTAATACTTGTATTTTACCGTTCCAAACGGGGAGAGAAGAACCTGAAAATGTTGTAAGATTTTTAATCGGTACATCGAAACTGCCCCGTGCAAAATTATCAAAAAATGCGACGGGATATTTCTCATATATACTGAAAATTTCAGCGGCAGTAAGCGAGAATTTATCAAGCCCTCTGCAAAGAATTCCGTCTTCAAAGCAGGCTTTGATATCTTCAGTTAAAAGCTTTGTGAAAATGTTGAGTTTTTCTTTAACTGCACCCGTTTCCAAAATAAAAACAAGGTCACCGTCCAAATAATCAAAAACAGTGGCAGGTGAGTAAACAAGAGGCAAATAACGGTCGGGTGAGCTTACCTGTAAACCGTTTTTGAGCCTTTCAATATCGGCTTCAATATTCTTTTTAATTGCGTCTGCCTTTTTACCTCTGACAGAAGAAGCAAGTTTTTGTAATTTTTCCGTTAAATCATTGTTGTCGGCAACAATCTCTTTTGACGGAGCAATCAGAATTTCATCTACATTAACGGTTCGCCTTTGTGTGATTGTGTCAAAACGGCACATTGTGTCAACCGTGTCACCCCAAAGCTCAAGTCTTATGGGCATTTCGTCATCGGGTGAGAAAAAGTCAACTATTCCGCCGCGGCAGGAATATTGGCCGACTCCTTCAACCGAGTCAACCCTAACGTAACCTGCTCTGTCAAGAGAAAACAAAATTTTATCGAGAGAAATATCCTCGCCGCGTTTGATTATTACTGATTTTTCAAGTAAATCGCAGGGGGGAATTGTAAACAAAGACGCGGCTTCAACCGACGCAACAATAATTTCAAAGTTTCCGTCTAACATTTTTCGCAAGGTTTTAATTCTTTTCTGCTCGTATTCGTGCGACTGCGTATCCTGCGCATAAAATGAAAGACTTCTTGCAGGGTAATGGAACACAGAAACCCCGAAGGGTCTTAGGTCGTCGCAAAGTTTTGCGGCAGAAGACTCGTCAGGGACAATTACAAGAGCACGTTTGTTAAGGCTCTGAATTAATGAAGTTATAATCTGTGCTTTTTGCACAGGGAGAAGCCCCAGCACACCTTGCGGAAGGAAGCCTTTTTGAAAGCACCTTACCACTGCGGAATACTCGGGGGAATTCTCAAGCAGTTTTGAAAATCCGGACATAATTTTCTCCGTTAGCTGTTGTAAAGGTTCATTGCCTTGTCGGTTTCTCCATTCATAATAAGTGAAACGGCGCTTGCAGCGTTTTCAAGAGCCGGCACCAAGGCTTTCTGGTCATTTTTGCTGAATTCTCCGAGCACCCAGTCTTTAAGGTCAAATTCCGGGTGAGGCTTTTTGCCTACGCCTATTTTAATTCTCGGAAAATCGCTGCTGCCGAGGTGCTGTATTATGCTTTTTATTCCGTTGTGACCGCCGTCACTGCCTTTTCTTCTGATGCGAAGCTTGCCCACGTCAAGAGAAATGTCATCAAAAATAACGATAACTCTTTCGGGCGGAATTTTGTAAAACTTTGCGCACTCGCCGATTGCTTCGCCGCTATTATTCATATACGTTTGCGGCTTTAAGATTATACATCTGTGACCGTCAATAACCGTGTCTGCGTAAAGAGATTTGAATTTCAGCTTTTTCACTTCAAAGCCGTGCTTTTCTGCCAAGGCGTCAACGCACAAAAACCCCGAATTATGTCGTGTTAGGGTGTATTTTTTCTCGGGATTTCCAAGACCTGCCACGATAAACTCAGGTGCGCCGACAGAAGCAGAATTTATTTTTCTGAATCTGTTGAACATATTTTTGTTACCTTTCGGTTTATTTTTTAATTTTCCAGCCGATTTTGTTAACCTGTCTTGCACGGGCAATACCAAGTGAATCTTCAGGAACATCTTCGGTTATGGTTGAACCGGCCGCTGTGTAAGCGCCGTTGCCCACTTTTACGGGTGCTACAAGGTTTGTGTTACAGCCAATGAATACATCGTCACCGATAGTTGTGCGGTACTTTGCTTTGCCGGAGTAGTTAACCGTAACTGTGCCGCAACCGAAGTTAACGCGCTTGCCAACGTCGGAATCTCCTACGTAAGTAAGGTGAGAAACCTTTGTGCCTGTGTCAATATTTGAATTTTTAACCTCAACAAAGTTACCGAGGTGAACGTGTTCACCGATAACCGAATTAGGCCTTATGTGCACAAACGGACCGATATTAGCGTCGTTTTTGATTACGCAATTTTCACATTGTGTGGCATTAAGTTTAACATTGTCACCGATAATTGAATCTTCAATAACCGAATTGGGACCGATTACACAGTTTTTACCGATTTTTGTGTTACCTTTAATAATTGTGCCTGGCAAAATACAGGTGTCAATGCCGATTTGGGCACCTTTTTCAATAACAACACCGTCTGAATAAGGAATTTCAACACCTGCGGAAAGGTGATAAGCGATTTCCTGCTTTTTGGCATATTCGTTAAGCTCCATAAGCTGAATGCGGTCATTTGCACCGAGAATAATATCGGAATTGGGTGCAAAGAATGTATCTGCAACTTTGCCTTCCTTTATGATTTCTGAGATAGCGTCAACAAGGTTAAAATGACCGTTTGCACGGGGAGTAAGATTTTGAATTACGGGCAAGAGCGTTTCTGCCTTAAACCAATAGGTGCCCGAAGAAATTTCAGTAATTCTTTTGGTGTCGCTGTCAGCGTCTCTTTCCTCAACAATGCCGGCAAAACGCCTTTCACCGTCACGTATAATTCTGCCGTAACCAAAAGGTTTGCCGACAGTAGCGGTAATAACCGTAACGTCATTTTCCATCGCATTGTGCTGAAGGTAGGAAGAATTTATTGTTGAAGCGTCCATAAACGGAGTGTCACCGTTCAGCACGAGTACATTTCCGCCGCATTCAGAGGCATCTTTAATATCCTCCTGTGCCTGTAAAACAGCATGAGAAGTGCCGAGAGGCATATCTTGCTCGATAAATTTGATGTTTTTTTCGGAAAATTCCTGCCCGATAAGTGCGCGTATTTGCGTGTCACCCACGGGAATAATTATTATAATCTTTTCAATTCCCGCGCGAGCTGCAGCCTCCGTAACGCTTGAAATCATCGGTCTTCCGAGCACTTTTGCAAGTACGGGTGAAAAGCTTGATTTCAAAAGCAAACTGCTGCCGCCTGCCATAATAATTGCAATATCGTTCTTTTTCATGAGAAATTCCTCCGAGAATACTCAAAAATACAACTATATTCTATCACAAACAAGCCGTCTTTTCAATAGGTGTTTTATTGACAATAAAGGGCGTGAGTGATATTATTTATATGTAATTTTTTCTGTGAGGTGTGCCATGCTTTCCGTAATAATTCCCGCATACAATGAAGAACAGAACATTGCTCTTGCGGCAGAAACCTTAACCGGGCTCTTTGAGAGTGAAAACATTTCAAATGAGATAATATTCGTTGACGACGGCTCAAAGGACAAGACTTACCTTGAAATCTGCCGTGCAGCCGAAAAATCGGATAACGTTAAAGGTGTGTCCTTCAGCCGAAATTTCGGTAAAGAATCTGCAATTTTTGCCGGTCTTGAGGAAGCATCAGGTGATTGCGCTGTTGTGTTTGACTGTGACTTGCAATTTCCACCTGTGAAAATTATTGAAATGTACAGGCTTTGGGAAAAAGGCTATGAAGTAATTGAGGGTGTTAAAAGTGACCGCGGCGGCGGCTCTTTAATGTATAATATGTTCGCTAAGACCTTTTACAAAATAATGAGCCGATTTGTTGGGGTGGACATGCAGTCAACCTCTGACTTTAAGCTTATTGACAGAAAGGTCATCGATGCTCTTCTCTCACTTCCTGAAAGGAACACCTTTTTCAGAGCCCTTTCTTTTTGGTCGGGCTTCAATTCAACTCAGGTAGAGTTTAAGGTGGAAAAAAGAGCAAACGGCACTTCAAAATGGAACTTAACAAAGCTTACAAAATATGCCGTATCCAACATAACCTCATTTACAACCGCTCCCCTTCAGCTTATTACCGTAATCGGCTCAATTCTTCTGTGCTTTATGGCAATTTTGGCTGTTCAAACTCTTGCCCGTTACCTCTGCGGCAGTTCGGCAGAGGGATTTACAACAGTAATTCTTCTGCTCCTGCTTATCGGCGGTTCGCTTATGCTGGCGCTTGGAGTAATCGGCTATTATATTGCCCGAATTTACGAAGAAGTAAAGGGACGCCCCCGTTATATTGTTTCCAGGCGGGTAGGTAAAAAATAAACTTAAATTAAAGCGGAGCTTTGGCTCCGTTTTTTTGTTGCCGCAAAAGTGCCTAATTACCTATAACCCTTGATTTAAGGGGGATATGGTGGTATAATAATTCGGTTAACAGGAAAAATCTGTGATTAAGGTATTTTGACGAAAGGGGGCAGAGTATGAGCCGTAAAAAATGGACTTTAGCACATATTGATAAAGATGTTGCGGCACAAATTGCGGAAACGCACAGTTTAGATCCCTTTACTGCCCTTATTCTTGCTTCCCGAGGAATTACCGAGTACGAAGATGTTGAAGAATTTTTTGACCCTGATTTTGCATTTTGTGACCCGTATCTTATCCGCGATATGGACAAAGCGGTTGATAGAATAAAAAAAGCCGTTGATGAATATGAGAAAATATGTGTTTTCGGTGACTATGACGCTGACGGCGTAACCTCAACCGCTCTGCTTTATTCATATTTGCGCTCTGTCGGTGCTGACGTGACTTATTATATTCCCGACCGAGTTTCCGAAGGCTACGGAATGAACATTGATGCGGTTAAATCAATTGCCGATTCGGGAGTTAAACTAATTGTAACCGTGGATAACGGTATTTCAGCAATAGATGAAATTGACTATGCATCTTCATTGGGCGTTGACGTTGTTGTTACAGACCACCACAAGCCCGGTGAAGCTTTGCCGAAGGCCGTTGCTGTTGTTGACCCCCATAGAAAAGATGATAATTTATCATTTTGTGACTGGGCAGGGGTTGGAGTTGCCTTTAAGCTCGTTTCCGCATTAAATGAAGGCGACTGTATTGATATTCTTGATAAATATGCGGATATTATTGCCGTTGGCACGATTGCGGACGTTGTTGATTTGTATGATGAAAACCGTGCAATAGTAAGGTTCGGAGTTTCAAAAATTAATTCTGACCCGTGCCCCGGGATAGCAGCGCTAAAGCAAATTGCGGGAGTGGGGGATAAGTATATAAACTCAGTAGGTGTTACTTATTCGTTAGCACCGAGAATTAACGCCGCAGGAAGAATGGCTTCTGCCGTTACCGCATTAAAACTTATATTGAGTGAAGATGAAGATACGGCGACAACTCTCTCAAAAACAGTTGATGACTGTAATAAAGAACGCCACACGGTAGAAAATGAAATTATGAAGTCGGTGCTGGAGCATATTGAGTCTGACGACAAACTTAAGTATTCAAGGGTTATTGTTGTTTGCGGTGAGGGCTGGCATCACGGAGTAATCGGAATAGTTGCTGCAAGAATTACCGAAAAATACGGCAGACCCTCAATCGTCATCACCTTTGACGGTGATGAGGGCACAGGCTCTGCAAGAAGTATTGACGGATTTTCCGTTTATGATGCGATTAAATCTTGTTCGGGGATTTTAACCCATTTCGGCGGTCATACAATGGCGGCGGGCCTGGGAATAAAGAAAGAAAATGTCAATGAATTCTTTGTGAAGATTAACGAGTATGCAAAAAATGTTACAAATACTGTTCCTGAACTTACTATTGACTGTAAACTTAACCCTGCTTATGTTAATAAAGACCTGATTCTCTCTCTTGAGGCATTAGAGCCGTACGGAGCAGGCAACTGTCAGCCTACATTCGGCATTTACGGAGTAAAACTTACTGAAATTCATCCTGTTGGTGAGGGTAAGCATTTAAGACTTACATTTACAAAATCAGGAAGTACGGTTACCGCAATGAAATTTTCCACTTCACAGGAAAGTTTTCCTTATACTGTTGGCGATACACTTGATTTAGCGGTTAAAATTGATAAAAATGAGTTCAGGGGAGAGGTTAAGCCCTCTGTTCAGATTAAAGATATTCGTTTCTCGGGCACAGACGAGGAAAAACTATTCGGCTCAATGCTTTTATATGAAAAATTCAAACGGGGTGAAAGCCTTTCGCCTAAAGAGGCAAAATTTTTAACTCCGTCAAGAGAATTTTTGCTGGCAGTATTTAACTTTTTGAAGTCTCAAGGTCAGTGGAGGTTTGACACGGAAACATTTATGAAACGTGCAGGATGTCCTGTGGAGAACTACTGCACAATGCAGATAGCTTTTGACGTTCTTTATGAATTGGGTTTAATAACATATAAAGAAGGAAAAACTGTTTTTGATGGCAACAACAAAAAAACGGACCTTTCAAGTTCAAAAACACTTAATGAGTTAAATTCTTTTTCAGGGGAGGTGACGGCATGAGTGATTTCAAAACGATGGAAGAGCAAATGAGTAATGTTGATGTTGATGCTCTTTATTCTGCTCTTTTTAAGAAAATCAAAAAATCTCATCATAATCAAGATGAACTTGCAATTATCAATAAAGCATTTGAAATTGCGAAAAGGCAACATGAAGGGCAGTTCCGACGTTCCGGTGAGCCGTACATTATTCATCCCATTGCCGTTACCGATATTCTTGTTGATTTGGGAATGGATTATCAGTCCCTTGTTGCCTCACTTTTACACGATACAGTTGAAGATACCGAATATACATTAGAAAATCTGCGAGAGGACTTCGGCGGCGAAATTACAGTTCTCGTTGACGGTGTTACAAAACTCGGTAAACTCCAGTTTACGGAACGTGACTCACGTGAAGAACAGCAGGCGGAAAATATCCGCAAAATGCTGCTTGCAATGAATAAGGATATCCGTGTTATCATTGTTAAGCTTGCCGACAGGCTTCACAATATGCGAACGCTTGAATTTGTTGACCCGCAGAAGCAGAGAGATAAAGCACTTGAAACAATCGAGATTTTTGCACCCATTGCTCACAGACTCGGTATCCGTTCAATTAAAGAGGAACTTGAAGATAAGGCAATTCGTTTCCTTGATCCTATGGCTTATGCTGAAATTGAAGAAAAACTTCATAATTTCAGCGTGTCCGGTAACGAATTTCTGAATAATATTAAGGACAGAATTTTGGAACGTGTTAAAGAAACCGTTCCGAATGCTACAATCAGCGGACGAATTAAGAGTGTTCACGGCATTTACCGTAAAATGTATATATACGGTAAACAGTTTGATGAAATTTACGACATTTATGCAGTTCGTATAATTGTAGATACAATCGGTGACTGTTACAACTGCCTTGGAATTATTCATGATATGTTCAGCCCCCTTCCGGGCAGGTTTAAGGACTATATTTCAACACCGAAGCCAAACCGTTATCAGTCGCTTCACACAACCGTTGTGGGTAAAGACGCAATTCCTTTTGAAGTGCAAATTCGTACTTGGGATATGCACCGTACGGCTGAATTCGGTATCGCAGCCCACTGGAAATATAAGCTTGGTATGACAGGCGCAGGCGGTCAAAAATTCAGTGACGGACTTGACTGGATAAAAGAAATGCTTGAGGCACAGCAGGAGGCAGGCGACGCAACAGAGCTTGTTTCTTCAATTAAAACAGACCTCGTACCTGACGAAATATTTGTCTTTACACCGAAAGGCGACGTAATAAATATTCCTCACGGCTCAACCATTATAGACTTTGCTTATGCAATTCATACCGCTGTCGGTCACAAAATGATGGGTGCCAAAGTTGACGGCAGAATAGTGCCTCTTGACTACGTTGTTAAGACCGGCGAAATTGTTGAGATTTTAACTTCATCTCAGCCGGGCAAAGGTCCCAGCAGAGACTGGCTCAATATTGCAAAATCAAGCAAGGCAAAAAGCCGAATCCGTTCTTGGTTTAAGAATGAAAAGCGAGATGAAAATATTGCCGAAGGAAAAGCAGAAATTGAGCGTGAATTCAGGCGTAATTATATTCGCTTAAACGAGGAAGAATATAACGCTTTTCTTCAGAAACTTGCACAGCGTCAGCGAATGGACTCGGTTGATGACTTTTATGCGGCAATCGGTTACGGCGGACTGTCCGTCTCAAAGCAAATGCCGTATATTAAAGAAGAATATCATAAAAATTACGGTAAGTCGCAGAAAGAAGAAGTTCCGAAGCAGGCTCCCACACAGCGTAAAAAGTCTAATGACGGAATAATCGTTGACGGAATTGATAATTGTCTTATTAAATTCTCGCGTTGCTGCAATCCTCTTCCGGGTGATAATGTTGTGGGATTTATTACACGCGGTCACGGTGTTTCGGTTCACAAGGCAGATTGCGTAAATGTGCCTCGTGATTTAACTGCTTGTGCAGAGCCTGAACGCTGGGTAAAAGTGCATTGGGATACAGCAACCTCTGACCGTTACTGTGCAACCATCACCGTTACCTGCCTTACAAGGATAGGACTCATTGCCGAAGTCAGTCAGCAAATTGCCAATATGAAAGTTAATATCGTGAGCATTACAACTAAGGATACAAAAGACGGCAGATGTATTATTGAAGTAACAGTTCAGGTTGAGGGTGTTGAACACCTTAAGAGCCTTGCTGCAAAAATTGAAAAAGTTCAGGGCGTAATCAGCGTTGAACGGTAAGGAAAAAATATGAAAGCAGTTGTTCAAAGAGTAAAAAATGCAGGAGTTACGGTTGACGGCACCGAAATCAGTCGAATAGGAAAAGGATATATGATTTTGGTGGGCGTAATGGATGACGACACACCGGAGGATGTTGATATTCTCGCAAGAAAAATTTCTTCTCTGCGTATTTTTGAGGACGAAAACGAAAAAATGAACCTTGACATTAAGGATGTTGACGGTGAGGTTTTGGCTGTTTCTCAGTTTACACTTTGCGCAGACGTAAAAAAGGGTAACAGACCGTCATTTGTACGCTCGGGCGACCCAAAACGGGCTAATGAATATTACGAAGAGTTTTGCCGTAAGCTTAAAGAGTACGGAGTAAAGGAAGTTAAAAAAGGCATATTCGGTGCGGATATGAAAGTCGATTTGGTGAACGACGGCCCCGTAACAATTATTTACGATACTGAAATTTGGGTGAAAAGATGTTAAATGTTACAAAGTTCATCTTAGGCGAGATTGAAACAAACACTTATGTTTTAGAGTCAAACGGAGAGTATGCAGTTGTTGACCCTGCCGTAAAAAGCCGCGAACTTGAAAATTTTTTAGAGGGTAAAAATGTCAGGTGGATTTTGTTAACCCACGGTCATTTTGACCATATATCAGGGGTAAAGTCTCTTGTAGAAAAAACAGGGGCAAAAGTAACGGTTCACTCCCTGGACGATGAAATGCTTCACGATGGTAACAAAAGTCTTTACACTTCACATTTCGGTACTGCTCAGCCTGAAATTACTGCGTCGGTTTTAACCGAAGACGGGGACGAAATAAATCTCGGAAACACAGTTCTTCGTGTAATGTACACCCCCGGTCACACAATGGGCAGTGTTTGCTTTGTTTGCGATGAGAATAGAATCATTTTCTCAGGGGATACACTTTTCCGCCTTTCAGCAGGCAGAACGGACTTGGCAGGAATAAGCCCCATAAAAGCCGGCAGGCTTGAGCTTGAGTCACTGCAAAAGCTCGCCGAACTTAAAGGTGATTACACCGTTTATCCCGGTCACGGCGAAAGCACAACCTTGCAGTTTGAACGTGAAAATAACAGATATATGAGGAACCGTAATGCGTTTAACAGTTATTAACCACAAATACCATTACGAAATGGAAAAACTTGTCCGTCTTTTTCTTCCCAATGAAAAAATTGAAGTTGTACGTGAGAAGATAGGCGGCGACGGTCTCTATACAGAAATCGGTGACGAAATAGTTGTTGATTTCAAAATGGGTGACTACACACGTCACGAAATCGCTCCTCTTTGCGATGACAACGAAATGCAAATGGGCAGAATGGTTTACGGTATTTTCGGAGAATACACGGGCTTTTTCCCTAAATGGGGAGTTTTAACAGGTGTCAGACCGTCAAAACTTTTGATTGCCACCGAAAACAAAATGGGAAGAGAAAAAGCAGAACAGTATTTTTATAACGACCTTTTAGTGTCAAATGAAAAATTCAATTTGGCAAGGCGCGTTGCCGACTGTGAAGAAAAAATTATTTCACTCTCAACTCCAAAGTCTTTCAGCCTTTACATTTCAATTCCTTTTTGCCCTACAAGGTGCAG